>CBDCUF010000001.1:0-204479 GCA_965222525.1 Rickettsiales bacterium | reverse complement strand
TTAATATTTGATACATATATGTATAGAAATAGCATGTCGACCATTATCATCCTCTTTAGATCTGATTACATTTTATTGGTGCAAGTTGGGTGTTCCTTGAAATCTAACATTTTTTAATGTTTATTAGGTTATTTGGTTTGTATTTACCGTTTGCGTATACGTAGGCACGTTCATAAACTAGCATTAGTACTGTCCTCCACTGTAGATTGGAGGCCTGGTTGGTGCTGACATCTATTTTTTTGTAAACTAATTTAGATAAGATGTACTTCATTTATATAAAAATGCATAAAATGAATAAATAGGGCCTAGGCCTAAGGAGAAATATATAGGAGAAATTATCTATAGTCTGAGAGGCTATAATAGTGATTATTTTCTGGTATCAGCGTTAGAAGTGAACCTGCTACTGAGAGTTTTAAAACATGTCAAAATATAAAACGTTAGCTTATACCTTTGTGAACATTTTCCTAGACAGCTTGCAAAATATATATATGCCATGCATTCAGTAAAAGACAACTATAATTATAATGTATACAAATTGATTAATTGCTGAGTATAGCTCGAGGCATTGCTGTATATTAGGGCTACCATATGTCCGTATTTTCCCGGACATGTCTTCTTTTTCGGACCCGCAATATCCGTCCGGGCGGCATTTGTAAATCACATCAAATCCATAAATTATCGTTAAATGTCAAACAGACAGGGCCCTGTTGTATAAAGATTTGTAGCGTAGGGTGCCGTAACTGGTGAGTTACGCCCTTTTATAAAACGCACTTTATTTCTATAAAACAGACTTAATTGCACCAAAACTACACGTAAATATGGTCGATTGCCTATCCATATTTGTTAAATAGGTCATATCTTCAAAGGAATGACAGGGATGCCGCAAATTTAGCCGCAAACTACTTTATAAACTCTAAATCACACGTAGGTTTATAGAGTATATGTATAAATTCTTCCATACCAAGAAGCATGTTTAATGCAAGCAATAATTAACACATAATCTTATTATAATAACATTATCTCTACTTACAATCAGAAAAAGTATTTCATTAAAAATATAAATTTTAGTTATAAGGCCTATATTTTAAGATGATTACGAAATTGTAACACGTTGTATTTAACTTTGATCTTGACCTCTAAGGACACACATAGTTTGCTATTATAAAGCCATGAGAAGGGAAATAATATATAATTTTAATTACATTGTAGTTTGAAGATTCGCCCTTGTAATAACGAGATATTGAATTTTTCATGCAATATTCTTAACTTTTATATTGGAACCAAATTATTCCTTCGGGCTCTCATTTAAAGAAGCAAACAAATTAGTAAACTAAGCTTATATTTATAGGCCTAATATTATAATCTAGCATCTTATTTTAAGGAAACATACTGATTTAGGTATGCGATCTTATAAATATGTGTAGTGCATGATTTTTAAATGAATCTTAAGCAATATAATCATGTAAAATGTTTATTTTTATAAGAGAATTAATGCAAAAGAAGGGCTTACGCATAGTTTTCTACCAGCGTCTGTTTCTACCCCACCCTTTTTTTTGGTGTAAAGTTTTGACTAAGTTTTTGGTGCAAAACGTTTATAAAACGCACCTAAGTCTACCGTCAGTTTCTACCTGTAGTTTACGTCCATTTTAGGCACTTATGACCCTTTATAAAATAGATATGGGAACGTCGGTCATGTCAGTCTAGCGCGTGAAACTGTGAAATGGGAGATACATTGTCCATGTGGTCATGTAGGCCTAGGCTCTTTAATTCATGTATTTACGGGCTGTTGATTTTAGTCGGCCTATATTATGATGGGGGACTACTGGTTCCTGGTATGTGTCCAACGCCATTTTGCCCTAGCACCTATATATTGTATATGTGAAAAACTAACTTTTTTATATTTGTCACTACAATTAACATCTATCTATCTATATCTAAATAACAACACCACGGAGGATAACTGTAATCTATACCGTATTTATTGAATAAACAATTCAGCTAACTATTAGTTATAAATATTTAATTTTCAATTAAAATATGCATCATTTGTTCATTTATATTCGTTGACACCCACAACCAGCCGCTGCTCAAGTGATCAAGCGTGGCTGGAGCTAATTACTTCCTGGTTATTTCTAAAATATAGTAATTTCTGTATCTCAAATTGCTGTTTTATTTTCAGGGGTTTTGTGCTGTTATATATGATCCATCAGTCTTGTATATATCGTTTATAATCATGTTAGTATAGGCCTATGATAAACGGTAGTAAGCGTATCAAAATTTACCATTATTATAGGTTCTCCAGTTCCTAAAAATGCAGGCATTATGATAAACCCAGAATTACATGACCTGCATGGAATTTACTTAAATATAGGATTTACGCATAAAAAAGTAAAATTCTGTCATATGCTGAATTGCTCAATATTAAAAATAAATTCAATCTAACCCAGAGAAACAAATTTTAAATCAATATTAAATATAGTAGGCCTAAGAATTTAATTTTTCTAGATTATGTTAACTCCTCAATTTGTGTAGTTTTCTGTAGAATGGTCGTTTAATACTTTGATATATGGATAGTTTGGTTACACCATGCATTTGCTGCCCGATGTGGTACTCTTACAGCAAACATAATCATTAAATATGACGCTGTTTAGTTTCTATAATAATGAAATATTTGGATAAGATCAGTGGTGTTTTTTAAACGTTTGTGGTAGACAAGACTTTTTTATTACAAGAAAAGCTGATGTGATTAACTATATAACATTTAATGTTTCCAGGGATCCAAAGACCAAATTTAGCAAGAAGTTGATCATTACACTTTTCTTTATATAAATCTAGTTTAGCCTACAGTGGATCCACTCTTTGGAACTCTCTACCTCTTACTATCCGTGGGTCAAGCTCTATTTTTTCATTTAAATTTTTGGTAAGAAATTATCTAACATCAACCAATGTAAGATAATTATTAGGCTTACCTCATTTGTTTTCTACATTTATGTTTTATTAATATTATTTACTTGTTTATTTATAAATCAGGGCTACAATGTAAAACAGTATTAAGTTACTGGTTGTACTACTCTGTTTAAATAAATTTATTATTATTATTATTATTATTATTACACTATTGCTTGCCATTGAATGCCAACACATACGGTATATGCGTATATACCAGCATAACCTAGCAATAATTACTTTATGGTGGTCAAATACCGATAGCTGCAGAAATTGTATTTACCTTTAATTTAGGTAATTACAATTTTCTTCGTTGAGCCACCCATAAAAATTATCTTTACGAGTGCCTTTATGTCTAATGCTGAACAGCTGCCCTCCCTATCTGTAATCTTAACTGGCCCCTTGACTGTACATCTATCAAGTTTATCCCTCTAATCTGAACAGACCACCCTGCCACGGCGTATCTTACATGCATGGTATATACATCTAATGGGTCATGTATATACTGTTTGGTCATTAATCAAACCTTAAGATCCTGTTGTTGTATGTAAAGTCAATAAAATAAATGTAAAAGTATTGTGGTGAATAAAATAATATTTCAGGGACAACAATCAAAAAGTATTCCCAATATATTCTGGGTTTATTATTTTGTGATCTACATTGTCGGTTCTGTCTTGGACATAAATGTTATTTTTCGATTTTCTTACGTGTATATAGTTGCTCTTACCTTTAAGTTAGATCCTACACACAAGCAGAAGATGTATTATCTAATGAGAATAGTCTTATTAATATATAACACTGTCAAACGTTATAAACCTACTAACGGCCACACTGTGTATTGCATAAAATAACATAAATCGCCTCAGCATCCTTATGACCAGTACATGCAGGTTATCATATACAGGGTGAATGTAACCCTATAATACAGAGCATCTGCTGGTTTTCATAATAAGCCATCCCCATGTTAATAATACTACATGTGTTGCATTTATTGTTATTTTTTACATAAAATCCTTCTATTTTAAGAAGTATTTCCTGTTTTTCCACGGGCCCATACCTGCAGTGTAACAAAAGTAAAATAACTTGCTTCAACAAACACCACACAGGAAAGAACGTTTCCTCCCAAAAATACTACAAATAATAGCGCCTTGTCAAAGTGGGGGAACTATGACAGTCGGTTTTTCGTGATTAATATGTTGTTATTGAAAACGATTCTGCAAAATGTCAACTTTTCATTTCAGGTGGCAATATAAACGGCAATTTGTGATATACTTTGGCAGGGGAATAGGGAAGCGGACAAAGCCAATATGTAAAAACTGCAAAACAGAAATTTTATATCCAGGAATTTCAGATTTATTAAACAATGTGAAAAATTAAACAAGGAGAAATTTTTAGGGTTTAAGGTCGGAATAGGCTATATATATGGAGAGGGGGGGGGGGGCATGGCAGAGAGATCTAAGACGTGCAAAATGCGTGGATCCAGGAGAAAATTTCCCGGTTTACAGTAGTACTATATTTGGAGGTTGAGCCTTTCCAAAGTTTTCAATATTAGACACGTATTCTCGAAAGGCGTTTAAGCCCTATTTATGAATAAATAGTGTTTATGTCCCTGCATAAATTGTAAACTGCATGTGTTTATATCTGTAAACAGTGTATAAAATGCCTTAAACATAGACTTATTCTAGCCATTCCAGTGGGGGGGGGGGGGTAGTTTAAGGGCTGTTTAGTGAGGCAATATCCATTTCCGATTCATTGAAATGTCAGTATTCTCAGTATCAATGAAACAAATATAAACAAAACTGTTGTTCCAATTTAACAATCTATCAAATGCATTCCTGAAAATCATAGGAAATGTGTGTATTCTCTGAAATCAAGGGTGTATTTACTGAATTGAAAATCCCTATATATGTTTTCGAAAGTTGTTCTTACTTAAAGTTGTTCTTACTTGGCCTTTATAGTTAGCCGATATTAAGCCTACACAGACAATTTTTTTTCTGATTTAGTTCGAATCATATCACACAAACGAACTAATTTGGTTCGCTTAGAGGGTTAATCCAAATCTGTACTATAGGACACAGGTTATGACATGCTTAGAAACTACAGACTTTTATTGGAAAATTTACATATCTGTAGCTCATAATAGTTTACGGTACTATATTTATTGATAGTTGTTTTTCACAAATTATGACCAAGTGCAGAGTTTTACTGAAATATTCACTTATTTGGCACATGCCCATTACCGACAGGCCAATTTAAATCCAGGATTTAGTTCGGGAACAAAGCACGTTTAAACACAGGGGCATCCACGAACTATTTTGGTCCTATGCACATGGAAAACTCATCAATTTTAGCCTCTTGGTGTTAAAAACAAAATAAAATTTGATCCTAACCAAATAAATGTAGTTGGAACTAAATGTTTTCAGTGTAAATGGGGCTTAATATGATAATATCAGATGTCAGTCCTTTCGCCCTTTATATTTTGATTGAGAATTTTGAGATCTCACATCTTTGGAGAACTTATTTCCTTAACAAGAATCATTTTGTTTGGGTAATAAAAGTTAATATAAATTAAAACACTTTGATTCATAACAGACTGTTGCACTAATGGTTGTGGACTAATAAGAGAGACCAGGACAATTTACAGCTTTATCATCAGATGAAACTAGATTAAAAGTGAACAATATATTATTATTTTTATGTCTTAGATAAAAAATTATGTGATCCATGATTATTGACACCGAGCCTGAAAGTAAATTAATCATCCAACACTATAAGATTAACCGGTGATAGAATGACCTGTGGACGAGATAGGATTAACAGAATGTAAACAATCTGCAGCTGTCAGAAACGTATGTGCTCTGTTAGCTTCACAGGAACGTCCGCTAGGGTCATTATTTCACAGATTTAACCATACTGTTGACGGGATTATAAATGATGATGATGGTCCTGACACCAGGAACACTGGTCACAAACACACACCTGTTTTAGTAAACAAATTAATGTAACATATACTGCTGAAACAAAGAACAATAACTATTAGAATTAAACAGAAAAGGATACTAATAATAATTTGTATTTGAATAAGCAAGCCACAAAATAAAAACAATGAACAAGTAAATATAGGTCTAACCAATAACAATGCGACCCTTCATAACATACACAGAGTTAACCACATTTCAGACTGACTATTTTAGTAGGTTTAGTTAAATATATGGCCGATTATTCAGTCGCATTGATATGAAATACAGGCTGTGACAAATTTAAAAAAACTTTTCTAAACTTCTGGTTCAAACATGTGCATATTTCTTTAAACTCGCCAATCTCATGATTCCTGGCTTTAACACTACACCCCCCCCCCCTTCTCAATATTTTATAATATTTATTAATACTGTGTGTAGGTAAGGTGCTTAACTTTACCTAGTACCATGGGTATAACATGTACACTTAGTAGTAGCAGTAAACTCGTAGTGAGAGAACTTTTATTTATGAAATACCAGAAAGTAGAAGATATTAACGCAATTTTAAATATTGCCACACTTGGGTATTCACAAAATGTAGGCAAAAAGTTACCAATCCATTTAGGCAGTCGGTAGGATCGCTGCATGGACACCTATCTATAAAGTGCAAGAAAAGAGAAACGATCCTGTGATTTCAAATAATGTAAAAGATGTTAAAATTAAGAATATTGTCATGATAGCTCAGTTCTGAAAAGAAACGAGTCTTAACCATGTTGTTCTTGAAACTATTTTCCAGTAAGAGAGGGGAAAATATATACATGTACTACGATCCTCTAGCTGCAGATTCTAACCTATTGGTTACTTGAACGAATGGTCGGACCTTGTTGGATCGCCTGAAATGAAAAGTTGACATTTTGCAAAATCTTTTTCAATAACAACATATTAATATGATCCGAAAAACTGGCTGTTTTTACATATATTGGCTTCTTCCGTCCCTGCTCCCCTGTGAAAGTATATCACGAATTGTTGATATATATATGAATTAAAGGAGTACATACGCGTTGCACGGCAGGCAGTCTCAAGCACAGCCTAATTACAGGACCGTCCTTGTTTACTGGGCGCTCTGACGGTCGTTTTCACAAAATAATAACCCACCATTTATAATGAACACCTAATATTTTCAAAGAATATATGGAGAAACTTTTAGTTTCAGGGAATTGTTTCGAAAAATCTACCTAATATCTACCTGTAAAGATATTAGAAAACTCTTGAATTATTATTATTTCCAGGCAGGTCACTGGGCCCCAGGTACAGCAGGATAGGAATTTAATAATCCTTTCTTGGTTAATTTACCTTGTATACAATGCCATTGGCCTATTAAAATTTTCTCCACCATTATGCTTTTACATTTTTCTTTTTCTGGAAAGCAGCAAGTTTTATTCTACAAAAAATAAATGGCAATAATTACTTTGTTTTCGGTATGCAGGCATATCCCTTAGCCCGCCCACCAGCTTTCAATCAATGGTAAATATTCCTGTGGGTTCAACCAATCAGAGCTTCCTTAGGCCGGAGGTAAGCCTGCAGACAGCATATAAACGCGCTGGCAAGCAGGCCCAACCATATTGAGTCAAAGTGACAAGCATGACTCCTTATTGGATTTTCGTATTGACCTACCCGGGATCAGAGGAGCAGGCCTCCAGGGCCTGGGTGGGGCTGCCGGAGGCGCAGCGTCTGACCTTCCGCCATGCTTCGGCGGAAAAGAAGAAGTATGGCATGATAAGCCCCTGGCTCTGGGGGCTGTGCAGGGCTGCCTGCAAGGAAATAAGACAAGCAGCCCTGCAGTAATCGGCTCCATGCCGATTACGAAAAAAACGGCCTTTTATACCATCATAAGGCCAACACATTTTCACGATCAAACGTTCCTTGAATCCTTTAAGTGCGTTTGTTGTTTGGTTGTTTGCTTGTTTGGTTGGTTGTTTGTTTGTTTTTTTTTGGTTTGTTTTTCGGTTTTTTATGTTTGTTTGGTTTCCGTCAGTCAGTCAGTCAGTCAGTCAATCGGTCTATTGATGTGCGTGCCTGTGTGCGTGTGTGCCCGTTTCACACACACACACACACACACAGAGAGAGAGAGAGAGAGAGAGAGAGAGAGAGAGAGAGAGAGAAAGGGGGGGGGGGCGGGCTATTACTTTGGTCGAGAATTGTACTGAAGAAGCTGTATACAATGACGGTTCTAGAGAATGCTTCAACACAAACGAATTTGGGAACATGGTCAATACCGTGGCAGCCGATGATTACTTCCACAAACAGAATGCTTTCAAGAAAGTATTCAAATTTTGAATTCATTAATTGGAATTTTTCATAATCTATGTGAATTAGATGCATTGAAATAATTATATTCCAAAATGCTAAAATTGCTAAAATTGCTGAAAGATATACTCTTTCAATAACAGTATAATTTGCATCTGTGAGAAATTAAAAATCTTGTAACATCTCAGCTTGTAGCATCTTGTGAGACCCGATCCATGTAGCTCTAGTTACTTATTATTCTGTCCATTTGACTATTTTTAAATGCATTATTTTTAATTCGGAATCAATACCGCGTATCTCAATCTTGTTTGCTGTATACTGTATTATTATTTCTGGTTGTCTGTATGTATTTTGCGTGTACGTTTACCCTACCAGTCATATTGTAGTAAGAGTGCTATATAAACGCTAAGTTATTGTTATTATTATTATTATTATTATTATTATTAGTAGTATTATTATTATTATTATTATTATTATTGTGTCCATAAAGTTTCATGTTTGTTTGCTTTCCTGCTGTGCCACATTTCCTGAGCGCCCAAGCTCCAAAAAACAACAACTTCTCTGTACATTAAAAACATTTTGTTTATGCTGAATTTGAACTTCCTAGCACAGACCCCATAATATATCATGGTTGAAACGCCTCTAACGGTTCGTAAGTTCGTCCAAGCGTGAGGATGCCAATAAATCTTGTATTTTATCATCATTATTAGCAGCACATAAGCTTAAGAAAGCTTCATAGGCCTTATGTTGTTACTCTATCTATAGTAAGGGTACAGCGTAAGCATCGTCTCGTATGGTACTTTGAAAGGGCGGCACCAGAGGTCACCACCAAACAACAGAGGCCAGTGTCACGACAAATAATGCGACTGCAACAAATTGTGTGTCATTAAATGATCTTAGAGGTATCCACAGAATAAAATTGATTCCTAACCCTAACCTACTTAGAAGAATATATCTGTCACGGGTATTAATGACATAAAAAATTCGAATTATGGCATAACCCTAACCTACTTAGAAGAATATATTATGATGCAAGAGTATACCTTAAAGTTCTGTATATCACACTATTTGTTTGTCGCATTTTTTGTTCTCACACCTGCCCTGTCTGTTGAAAGCATTACTAATGTTGCCTGCATGTAAGCCACCTACCTAACACTGCCAGTCAAATGTCAGGTAAGCTATTTGTCATAGATAGCCAAATGGGAGACAAATTAAAGGGAGGCAGGGGACCAAGGGGTCGCCAAGTGCACAATGACGCCATCATCACGTGTGGGGGTTCCCACCAGGTGTCTGACTGGGGTGTCTTTACCTACATACACAACATAAGACAGTGGATGGATGACATAATTATTTAATTAAAGGCCAAAGCTCCTGTACAAGTAACTTAAAAAATTAACATCTGCACGACAACGACCCAGATAATATACACGTAGCCCAATATATTTACATTAATGATAAGTAGTCCAATATATATGATAATGAGTGTACTTTAAACTAATTAATTCTTTTTACAATAAGTATGGTCAGCCAGAGCAGGGTGTTGGATAAGAGGTTTGTCTTTAAGATAATCATCCATGCGGTACCCTGTTGTGACACCTGCATGACGCATTGCTTTTTATGTACAATTTTGAGGTCCTTCATCAGTGTAGATCATCAGTGTCCTCAAAACGCAAAAGCACTCGTACAAAACATATTTTCCCCCAGACGATAAACAGGAATTAGACTGTGTATGAAAATAAATTATATATAAGAATTTCATCTAAACTTAACCATTTTACTTCTTGCTATGGGCTAAATGAATGAATAAAATGAATGAATGAATTTTCAAATCATGGGTGGGGGGGGGGGGCTTACCAAATAATCAGCTTTGTCTGGTTACGGATACTAAAAGGGTATCCATAGAATAATGTTTAATGTAATTTTAATGTAGAATGAGCTGAGAAAGGCGAATTTAAAGAATGTTTATGCCTTACATGGCGACAAATGTTCGTAATATATCGAGGGCATGCTGATAATGCCATTAGAACCACCACTAGTACAAGTGTAAGCCAAAATCTGTTCTTTATAATGTATAATCTGTAAGTGTAGCAAACTAAATAAAGTATTATGGCAAAGGTTTTGTCGGTTTCATTTTGAGATATTAAAACAAATTTTAATAAACAAATATTGTTTAACGTGTAAAAACTGTTATAGACTTCTTTAAAATATTGTTAAACGACCAATTATTGAAGCCACGCAAGAGAGTGTATAAGTAAGTGGATGTATTCATATTATTTTATTATGATAATCGTATTCTGTAAAAATTCTCATTAAAATGTGAACATGTCTAAAATGTGTAGGCGTCAATATATATATAATAATGAAATTGATAAATCCAAACTAACTATGTATATACACATGAAAAGTACATATAAAATAAAAGCAGGTCACAGAAACTGTTATTCCACTAAATTCTTTTGACCCCCTCTGTTATGACTAACTTTATTTAACATTGTCTTAACAATAAGAGCGTTTTGATTCCTGTCGTTTACAGTTACCATTGTCTGGTATTGCAACAGACACACACGTTTCATAGATCTGTGACACCGTTGCTTGGACAGCTAAACATTGACATTTAAAGGCTTGAAATTTATAGAACACTAACAATTAATTCATGAACCTGTTGGAACAAGTATTTTAATCTTCTCAGTGAAATGACAGCTCTTGGTATTTTCTATGCGCGGGGTTCATTGGGACATGCCATTTTGGGGGTGTTTAGTCTAAATGTCTTCTTGTATTTTCTGAAAGAATAAAGTTTCTTTCAGACTTTATATTGTAAAGTTATATTACATTTGATGGCAGTTTTTTTATTGAATATAAGATTTTTTACATATTTCCTTTAAATAATATATTGTGAATGTTTAAACCTGTGGGAGGTGAAATACGCATACTTTTTTGACAATATTTCGGTTTTGAGTAAGCAGGTATGTTCAAAACTGATAATAGTTTTCATGCCTGCATGGTTATTATGCTGAGAGGTACATATATAGGAAGCTCAACTTGGAGGGGGGGGGGGGGGGCGCCACATGAGAGCTCTATATCACGGGCTTTGAAACAAGCTAGGAAGTTAAAATTGCACAGGCTTCTTCCTCTTTAAAAAACATTAACAAAAATTATCAATATTATGGGGCTCCAGTGATTTTTTGATTGAGGGGCCCATACCTTGGCCTCGGAACGTTGTAGGAAGATAAAAATTTAGTATATGTTTTTCTTCAGACACTACTATACATAAATTATAAAGGGTGAAGTAATTTTTATATGTGTTATCGTGCCTGTGTGATTTTGTTGCGTGTAGTCCCAAAATGTACGGGGATCCATATCCTATAGACGATTTCTCATAGATTTCCACAGATAAAGGTTCTGTATCTCACCCTTAACTCCGTCTGGGCAGTTGAAACCACAAAGTTTGTTCATTGGACAAATTAACTTTAAAAAAGAAAAATGTGTAAAAAAATATGAAAATGTATAGCCCCCGCATGCAGTTTCGGTGCAAAAAGGTAACCTCAAGTATAGGGGTTGTTCTTAAAAACCTTTCTAGCTTTTTTTAATGCCCTTTAAGGTGCCAGTTGCACGGGATTTTTTTTATTTTTTGGACCCGGGTGATCAAGGTCGCATTAATTTTTGTGTCCTTATTCTCCAAACATCCCTGAATGTGTTTACGTAATTATCACAGTCTGTCTTGTACAGGAATGTCCGTCCGTCTACAGCTGCATGTCTCTCAACCTTGTCAACGGGTTCTGTGGGTTACAGACGTACACGCAGGCTGTTAACGGGCCTGTCATGGCTGTCAGCCGGGGTAGACGACAGTTCCGTTTGAGTCCGTCACTGACCACTGGCAGCACTAATTTGTGTTGACAATAAGAATGACCTTACACATCACTTGTTCCGCGTTGTAACCCCTTTGGTGACAGAATGCTTTCAACGTTTTCCCCGGGGCCTGGTATTCCCAGGCAAGCCCCTGAGAAAGCCCAAAACAGAGTTCAAATATCGGTTATACTGTCAAACAGAAAACATGCATTTATTGGAATTGTTTGCCTTTTTGTGTTTTATTAGTTCTGTAGAAAATCTGAACTGCACCCACGGGTGTTTTTGCGTACAGACATACGCCAGGTGCCCAGACCTGGCGAGCGCTACAAAACTGTCCCAAATAGTGAAATCTACCATTGCACATCTAACGTTAAACAGGTTTCAGTTCAGGGACATCGAACTGGAAGGATTTACAGGACTCCTGTCCTTCCAGGGCAGGAAGGTGGTGCGGAAAGAGGGGGTGCTAGCCTGCCCTGTGATCCAAGTCAACGCCCAGGGCAGGGTCAGCTGCCCACAGGGACCCGGGTAAGTTTTTCAAGCAGGCCGGCCGGCAGGCAGGCAATTATGTATATTATGGGGTTTGTTTTATTTTGTGTATTTTATTTCAAGATTTTGATAATACGGGCTGGGAGTCCCTCGATAACATGGGTGGTAGCGCCTGTGCCAGCAGCAGCAGGAATCCTTTGATGTTGATGCCCGACTATATATGCCTCTCTTTATTACACAATATAAGGGTTTTACATAGAACCATGCACTCTTATGGCAAATTGCTCTGGCTGAGAAGTTTAGGCTATGCCTATATTATTATACCCCTAACCATTCAGGGCACTTAAAAGACCCGTTATAAGTTTTAGGCTATAAAAATTTGTTATCTCCAAATGTGATTAGCCCCCTCTAATTTAAAGTTAATATTCACTCCAAGCTCTGTCATCTGTAAAGGAAAACCCTTGACTTGTCGTGCGCCTTTCTACATTTGGTAGATATTCGTTATTTCATTGTAATGTTGGATCTATTTTGAAAATACTTTCTGCCTTAAAAGTCAAGATGTTCACATATGTTTTATGAACAGAGTGTTTTTCATTTCAACTTGTTATCTGTTGATCTCAAAAACTGTGTCAATATAATTAGGAATTAGTTAAAAGAATACTATTTCCTTTCGTTTTTTTTTATCCAAGCCTCAGTTTTGATTGCTGTATGGTCGAACTGTTAACCAATGGCCGCCACCAGTCTCGTTTATTAAAATTATGTTATCCTAAACGTTCTGCTTAATTTGTAGGCTTTACCTAATTTCACAAAATGTAACAGATTTTCCTGATTCCGTCACCAGCCAGAAAAAAAGTTGTATAACTGTTTAATTGGCAGTTTTGTCAGAAAGCTGGCTAAAATGGCTCTAACATATCCTATAGGATCGGTTCGAGGTCACATTAGGTGACCTTTTCAAATTTCTAAAGTTAACCCATTTTTACAACAAAAAGTAAATTAGAACACGTTGAAAATAAACCTTGACTTAGAAATCTTTTCTTTTTTGTCTCTCGTTTTGTTTCGGTTTAAATGTTAAATTTTTATTGTTTCAACAAAAAAAAACAGGTGTTAGTGACCAGTGCCACCGGTGTCATGAACATCCTTTGTGCTCCTAATTGCTAAATAATGACCATAGATATAGCGAATGTTCACAGAAAGGTAACATGTAACAGATAACATATAGTCCTAACAACAGTTTGTATAAGTGCTGTGCTGTGCTGTGCTGTGCTGTCCTGTCCTGTCCAGGCGTCATCCTACGCTCATTAATCTTACCCTGCCCTAAGGGGTGGTGAAGTTTACAGGGATTATCTAATTTATAATTTAGTTTTAGGATTTGATGCTAATAAATATGTAAAACAAACAAGTTTGTATATATCTAAGATTTTCATGGTAAAATTGGCACATTATTGTTCACTTTTTTAAAATTTCCTGTGATGATAAGCCATATATCATATGGTAGGTAGTAAGAGCGCTATATAAATGCTAAGTTATTATTATTATTATTATTATTATTATTATTATTATTATTACAAGCATCTATAGGAGGAGCATTACTAGTATATTGCATGGGCTATATAGGAGAGCGTTGCGTCTAGCCCGAATGAGCACCCCGATGCTGGTCGGGTGTGTGCCCCCCCCCCCCCGCCCCACCCAGACTCTATAGTATACATTCCCTGCATGGGATGGGTGCTGTTCTAAAAATTTACGCCAGTTCTACTGGTATTACCAAACATGTTCTGTCCTTGTTCTTAGCCATTTCTAACTCAACTTACAGGACCGTTATAAATACGGGTGTAAACCCCCTTTACGACCGTGTAACTGGTTAGAAGTTCCAGGAAATCTTTGATCTTTTAGCCATATCGAGATTTGTTGTGTTCTAAATGCAATAGATTTTACATTTTCTAACTTAGGATAGGTGTCACTTTGCGGGCCCTGTCTGAATATCTCTTTTTATGACGTGTGCCAGGCATGCACTGAAACTTGCTTCTCCTTAGTAAATATTACTCATAAATTGACAAATTAATTATAGAATAATTTGATAATTAATTCTACATCTGATTTCCAGTAGGAAATAAAATTAGTTGATATCAAACATAACTTCTGGTTTCTGTTTCAATGTAAAACTATGACTGGGATACTGTAAAATATTTTGGGTAGGTATAAGCTTATAAGAAGTTAAACGGACGAAACACAGGTTCTTCATTATAGTGTACTTTGTTTCTTTTATAAGATAATATCAGTGGAAAGTGCTTGCTAAAATAATAGGCCTAATCCTGAATAATATTTGTTTGTGGCACTAGTCTTCTATAACCTCTGATATATGTATACAAAAACAAAAAGCACGTGTCAGATGCACCTGATATGACAGGCCTAACTAGTTAAAACGCCTCTATAGCCTGCTTGTGGTATGGTTACACTGTGTTTAGAACAAAATCTGACTTAGAACAGTTTCATAAAATAATAACAGTTAGAACAAGCTTAGGATGTTTCATAAATAGAGCCCAAGCAGGTGGGAGGATGCATGCAAAACAAGTAAAGGATCCTTTTGTTATTATGTTTAAAATTACTGTTGTTGTAGAGGCTCTGCCCTTGTGACTCGTTTGTTGATGTGATAAACATGCATCCTCGCCGTAGCTTTTCGTTTTTACAACAAACAATAAACGCCAAACAACAACAAACGCCAAACAACAACAATCCAAGAATAATTTTGTCTAACATGGCTGTGTTCTAAAAGCAATAGACTGTGAAAATTTGTCAAAACCTTATGGCCAATAGCAAAAAAAATGAAAAGCCCTACTAAACGGAGGACTGAACTCTGATTGACAAACAGTTATGAACAAAATTCTCGTAACAAATGTAGTATGCATAAAAGAATAAGAGGACGAGTTTGACTTTGAAACAACCATGCAGCCAGCTAAGGCCAAATTCATACAATACATTATGACACATACAGTTGAAATATTGTGTTATTTCGGTTTAGGAAGTTACACATTATGATATCTGTTTTTATCTGTTGAAATGTATAAGATGATTTTGTAACAGAACATACTATGTGTGAATTAGAAACGTGGTAACTTATTTTCATTTCAGAACCCGATAGACACGTAGTTACAATTATTCATAGATAGGAACATACATTCTTTTATTTGGCACCATGACCTAAGATGACCCTTAAGGGTCATAATGACAATGTAATATTTTAATGTGTCTATATCTGTAAAATTAATGACTTTCAGTTAAGCTCACAGTTACAAAAATATTAATGTGCAAATAATAACAGTAACAATAAGCAGTGTGACATTTTCTAGTTTTATCAAAAGATTGAATAACGTGATTATATAGCTACTTATTGACGTTCAGCACGAATCAGGATTATAACCTTGGTCTTGACGGTCACATGACTTAAGAATTAGGCTGGTCCAGGACTATGTCTCTTGCAACACTTCCAGGCCGGGCTTATCCCATATCCAACCAGGATTAGCCCAAAGCCAGCCCCTATACCCCCAGGAACCACGGGGCACCCTGGCAGGCCATAACTACAAAAGAAAGTCAATATAAAGTTATGTCAAAATATACTTGATTTCCATCTTTCGGCTTGCTGATAGTTAAGGAGGGGCTGGATTTATAAACCGTGACCGTGATGTTAGCATTTATATAGAGATATAATGCCCCTGATTGTGGCCCAAACGTATTACACCAGTATCTAAACGACCAAACATGCCATCTGTCGACCATCTACGGAACTAAATATACACTCACCTGGTTCGTTATCCTCGGGGGGGCAGGTGTAGGGGGCGGGTCTGTCGGTGAAGGAGGTGGGGATGGTGACCCTGGTGGTGGTGGTGCCCAGCACTGCTGGGCAGGCCATATTTACGTCTGGAAAAAAATATTGTTTTATCAGCCCACAGCTATAGGCATTTTTATCTGGAAAGAATTAAACTGTGATAAATTATTATTCAGAAAGCTGCTAGGTACTCTTGCGCTGGTACTGGAATTCTCCCGTAGGCCTAAAGATAGGGCTCCATTTTCTGTAGAAACATGGGAAATAAAATTGCTCAGATTACCCCAATCCAACGCATGTGCCGGGAACCAATGCTTAATAGTTAAAGAGGAATTAACTAAATTCCTGGGGTAATTTTCCATGTTGCAACCATTTTATGGTAATGTGGAGGTAAATCTCTGTTTAAAATATGATTGTATTTGCCTAGTCATTTCGGGCTTGTCCTCTAACGTGCCCGCCATCTGTAGGCGACTGCGATAACTGTAAGCTTATAGTTATTGCCCGTGTTGCCAACAGTGGTATTAAATATTTGGTGCAGGATTAACCAATTGACGATACAACTGCCACTGATAACGCATTAGGCCTACTAGTCTAATTAATTATAATTGAGGTTTATCAACCGCAACTATAGAGTACTCATGTGTGTGTGTGTGTGTGTGTGTGTGTGTGTGTGTGTGTGTGTGTGTGTGTGTGTGTGTACACGATAACTCAGTTAGGGATCATGCTAGGAAGTTAAAATTCAGCAGTTATGTTCATCTGCAGTCTATAAATAAAATGTTTCAATATCGTTACGCTTGAATGATTCTGGGAGGTGTAGGAGAGGTTATTACTTTTTGAGCATGGGTGCTATATTTCTCTGCTTTGGAACACTGTAAGAAGATAAAATTTAGTATATATGTTCATCAGACATTCATGTACACAAAGGGTAAACAATGTTACGCTCGAGTGATTTTATAACATGTTGAAAAAGTATTATACTCAGGGCGGGAGGGATCTATATCTCAGCTTTGGAATGCCGTAGGAAGATGAAATTTAGAACATACCTTCATCAGACACTAATAAGCAACGTTTTTATGTTGTCATGGTTGAGTGATTTTGTGGTGTGTAGTACAAGCCTTTATATTTGGAGCAGTGAGGACAATATCTAAGGTTTAGAACATAATGTGAAGTTGAAATTCATTATGTGAACTCATCTGACAGTATAAACACAAGCTTTTCCTCTTGGGTGAGCTCAGAAAATGTTGGCAACTTGTTAATTTTCACAGAAAAAGTTCTATATCTCAGGCCCAAACCAGTTTGTGCAGTTGAAATGACAAGGTATGTTCACTGGACATATAAACATAAATAAAAAAGATGTTCATGCTTGAACGATTTCAATTAGTGGAAAATATATTAAGAATATGGGCGTATAACACGGTTTTGAAAAAATGAAACTGCAACTATGTTCTTTCTTAAAAACCCTTCTCTAGTTTATTTAATAAGTTTTTTTCACATGAGATACTTCAAAGGTATAATCCAGATGATAATAAAGACAATTCGGTTTTGGCTGCAACTTCTAAAAAACAAACTCTCTACTGTTGTGTATCTAGGTCCCTGCTATTCTCCCGGGCTACGACTGCTACTAACTGCTACTGCTACTGTCCCCGCTACTACTGCTGCTGCTACTGCTCTCCCCCCCTGGTTAAGGCTGCTACTGCCCCCCCCTGCTAAGACTGGTATCCCCCCCCCCTGTTAAGACTGCTACTGCCCCCCTGCTAAGACTGCTACGGTTGCTGCTCCCTCTACCTCTACTGCTGTTCTGTCTGCCTGAAAACAAAAACACAATTCTATCACTGAATAAATAAGGCCAACTTTCCATGGCAACTAGGCATAACAAAAGGGCCACCACATACCTAGAGCCTAATCTTTTCTTGCAACACTTGCAGGCACGTGAGATGCAGCAGACCAGTATCACCAGCCCAAAGCTGGCCCCCATACCAGCCAGGAACCAGGGGGCACACTGGCAAGCCATAACTACAAAGAAAGTAAACATAATATTATGTCAAAAGAATAGGCCTACTTTGTTTCCATTTTTCGGTTTGCCCATCATGTGTGGTACTAAATTTGCACTCACCTGGCTCCTTATCCTCGGGGGGCCAGGTGTAGGGGGCGGGTCTGATCGTGGAGGCAGCGGGGGTGGTATTGGTGGTGACCACGACGGCTCCGGAGGTGGTATTGGTGGTGACCACGACGGCTCCGGAGGTGGCGCCCACTGGGCAGGCCATCCTTACCACTGAAAAAAAAATTGTTTTAAACCACAGGGAAAGAATTGATAAAAATTAAATACACTAAGCACGGGTGTGTCCCCGAAACCTGTGATAAATTATTCAGAAAGTTGCTAGTTAGATTAATGTTACCAAAAACAGCAAGGTAATTTGAGCCGCCATGGAAAAGATTTTACTTCAATGACGCATATGAAAAAGTGGGATCAAAGTTATCAGGATAGGGAAAAGTGGCTTACTTTCAACCAAAACCCAAGTTAGGCCATTTTTAGGCCGACCTAGCTAAAAATTTAGCGTTGATGGGGGGCACTAAGTCCTATGAATGTGCATAGATATGTATTACACCGTGTACATTCCTCCCATAATGCAATTTTTAGAAGCCAGACATTTTATACAGATAAGACAGACGACTGGTAAGATATGTTTATAATTTCGTAAGTGAGGCATTTATAATTACAAATGAAACAGTTAAATTTGAAAGAGGTGATAGATATTGTGCAATGTAGAAAACGATGAAGCTATTAAAATTAAACTAATGATTAACGTCCCTATCAGAGCCAAGGAAAAGCCAAGGGTTAATGTACCAGTATCTTCAAGTTATCATAATTATGACAAACAAAAGGATAAAACCTTTTTATCAAAGGTACTGTTGTGTAGGAAATACTGTGTAAGAATTCATCCAGAACTTGCAGAAAGGGACATATAAACATGTTATTCTTAGAAAGTAAACCCCCGCAGTTCACTGGCCATTTAAACAGTAACAGTATTGTAGGCTGCGTGCGTACAAGATCAAGGTCATAAGATCAAAGCCATCTTTGGTAGTAGCAGTCATCTCAGATCGTAGATTTAGCTGGGAGATCAGAATGTTCAAGGTCAAATATCAAGGTTATACACTCTCCATGAAATGTTTATATCTCTTATAAAATTGCCAACAGATCATTGTTTATGATTCAAACAAATGTTAATTAAAGGCCTATAGCCTACTGGAACCCACAATGGACAAATATTTAATGACACATCAAATGTGACCATACATTTCTAAGGTCGATGTCATGATGCAATCCCATATGCACTGAAAATGGGCCAGGGATGAATCTTTTCCACATATTCTCTAGATCTAAAATTTTATTTCCAAAATAGTTATTCTAATATTTTACTGGGGTCAAGGCTGCCTCATCCGAAGTTTCCCATGCGTTGATTTAGACAAGGCGCACTTCCACATTTGAGTAAGAGCAACTGAATTTCGGAAGGCGGAATTTCGGATGGCAGAATTTCGATTGAATTGACATAGTTTAGATAGATCTAATTTATTCTCCTTTACACACACACTTCTCTGCAGTTATTCACCCAGTACAAATAGCACCATATTTTCAAAAGGCAGTGCTATATATGTCATGGTTTTGTCGTATGTGTTTTGTTTCAATTTCCAATGATGTTGCCTTGCGTTGCGTTAGGTTGTTTAGGGTTTTTATTAGCTATATATATAATTGAGTGGAGGTTTTTAGCCGAAAGTACTTGGCTGCAAATTGAGCCAAGAACCAGACTAATTATAAGATTTGTTAAAGACAGATACTAGTAGGCCTATATAACTGTATCAGTTCTACTCAAAAAGGACATATATCATTCAATGAAATGATGTTTTATTGTTAGCAGGGTTCTGTTATTATTGTTGTTATTACCACCATCTTTATTATTATTATTATTATTGTTGTTGTTATTGTTATTATTATTATTGTTGTTGTTATTGTTATTATTATTATTATTGTTGTTATTATTATTGTTACCTCTAATTTAATTACGGCCTTTTTTCCGGACCTCTTGGAAAACAGCAGTACTCAATATTATTTATTTTTTCGCTAAATATGCCATTTTTCATACCTTTTTCATTTTCGGGGTCCAGCATGCAGGGGCACCTATCACAGACCACCGTGGTCAGGCGGCTCCTGTCCGGGGGCAGCCGCACGGCTTCCTCCCCCCCTGGCACAAACAGCGTGTCCACCAAACTCAATCTTTGTGCCCGTAAATCATTAATGGCACATCTAGCCTCTTTGAAATTAGCTATGAAACACACACTTTCAGCAGATTGGAAAAGAAAAAACAAACCGAATATTATGATGGCGGCCATGCTGACGATCACTTTGAACTGTTACTTATAATTAAACACACACATATCAATATCTTAATGTGATCTTAAAGTACGACACTGCCGTATCAAAGGTCATAATGAACTGTTGTGGAAATTAGGCCAACTCCCGCTGGATGGGGCAGAAATGGTTTTTGCAGGATAAAGCCATGATCCCAGGAAGTCCTGACAAGCCTTTAAAACAAATAAAACTGTTCTGGGGCTGGCTATTTATTAATTATACGGCCGTTTTTACTAGAACATCGTCACCAAACGCGCGGATCGACTGGTTGCTTCACATTTTGGTGTGATGTGTTTCACGTTTCCAAACGGGAAGCTTTCACATTTTGGCCTGTCCAATTGAAGCGCCGTCTGTAGGCAGACTCGTAAACGACAATAATAATCCTCTCTTAGACTGAATAGATTTGTGCATGAATGTAAATATGAATGTTATATGCTATTTGTTGCAAAAAAATTTGGAATTTATACTGTAAATAATATGGCCCTAATTTAAGTGAAATTCAAAACATTGCAACCTCACTGATTTTTGCTGTGTTTTTTTGCCGCATCTCAAACTGTAGTGGGCTATACCAGAAGAAAACAGACCAGTTTGATCCCGTTTTTCCCTTCAAAAGATAGAACAATGGTGGTTTTATAAAACCAGGAGTAGCCTAGGCTGTGATTTTTTCCTTGTCCATCTAAGTATCAAATCATCAAATTTGCATAAAATTTTATACTCTAAATAACTTGGAACTCTATTTTGGCCAATGTTGAAATTAGATTAGTTTTGCAAACATGCACGCGCCTTCAAAACGGCGTTGCCATACCCACTCCCAGCCCCTGCCCGTTTCCCCAGACACCACACACCACTGCGCGCCATAGCATGGCAAGGCTTGTGGCGTTAGGGCCACCACAGGCTCTTTAACTTTACTGTATATCTCACAGGCAACCGCAGCCTATTTTACAAGCAGCACGGAAGGCCTACATCAATATATAATGCTGGAAGGTTAAAGTGTGGTGCATGGTGTCTGGGAAAAGTTTGCATGTAAAAACTTACCCACACTTTAGCGGACCGTGGTGTGTGGTGTCTGGCCAAAAAGCCTGGGGTTGGAGGGTGGGCGTAAAGTAAGCACGCGTTTGTATACAGCCACAAACCTACCAATACTCTTGTGAGGTGTGGTGTGTGGTGTCTGGCCAAAAAGACAGGGGTACACAGACGTTTTACCGGGTAGGATAGGAGAGCTCAGGTAACAGTTGCAAACCAGATTAATGTCGATAAAACTGACGATGACAATGAGCAAAATCACTGAAATTAAGTTTAAAAGTTGAAATGTAGCGAAACTAAAAACTATTTAAAAAATTATTTTACAATATATAAAGATGGGCTATTCAACAAAACATTAATATTGTCTCCCTTACCTGTTTCTTTGCACTGGTTGTTGTAACCCAATAATCATATTTTCAACCTAAAACGAGACAAACGGCTAGGATTTTGCTCTCAACTGTTTCTAAAAATAAACATATTTCTCTGCCATTGAAACCGGACCAGTGTATGAAGAAGTTGATTTATTGGTGGCGCCCCCTGCCCCTTGATAGGCCTATCGTTGGCATAATTAATATTCAGATAATCTGAATGGGGAATCTGATTTGTGAAAGCCTAAACCTATACTGGTAATACAGTAGAACGCAGTAATGTTCCTGTATTTTTTATTTATTAAACGGAAAAAGGCAATTTTCCCTGCAAAGGGAATCTTAGGCACTGAAAATTAGTAGCAGGTTTTCTTGTATGATACCTATAAATGGGTTATTTATGGGCCTACAATCACCAATCACCATTTACGTAGCTAATTTTGTCTGTTTTCCGAAATAATCGTAAAGTGGATCATTTTCAAAAGAGTGTAAATCTTAAGGTTGTATAAATCAGTCAGTAATTAAGGATTGGCTCAAAATGTTACCACTGGATATTATTTCACTATATATGTAACAGTATTTCCTATCGGACATAAATAAAATGAAACGAAACGGTTTGTGGTTGAATTTTAAAAGGCAATTCTAGGCTCTTGTTGTACTTTTGAAATAATAAGGCCTCAATGTTTGGTTGAAATTGCAAAACAACGCAACGCCACTGATTTTTGCCTGGTTTTGACGCATTCCAAACAGTGGGCTATACCAGGGAAAAAACAGACGAGTTTGACCGTTTTTTTTCATCTTCAAACGACACAAAAGGAGTGGTGGGCTATTTCACAAAAAACTTTCTGACCTTATCCAAGTTTCTACAAAAAACAGCAGTCTCTAGTGCCTACTTAGTTTCACTAAATTGAAGGCTACCCTTCTAACACATACATCTTTTTAATATTTGTTCTACCCGTATATCAGATTAAAAAGGCCTGCACGATCACAATGGCAGAGTGTATAACACTTGCTATACTTCCAGTTTTCCAGGTATTTTAGGGGCTAAGTTCCTATGTACTGTATTCTAAAGGCCTGGCAGGCAAGTTAGCCTGCATGGTACCAAGGCTTGCCGAGTTCCAAAATCGAACAAATAATCCTGTAATAAAAGTTATACAGAATTGGGGTCAGATAATGTAATAAACTAGAGACACATCGGTAGATGGGAATAGGTGTCTTGGGGCCTAATTAATAATAACTGTAAGTGTGTGTCTATCAGTCAGCCTTTCTGAGATATTGCACCTCAAAACTATGGTAAATTTACCATACGGGACCTATTGTGAACTTCAAGGTGACTGTGGGTCAAAGGCCATGGTGCCAAATAAAATGGTATATATGAATTCCTACTTATGAATAATTGTAACTAAGGACTATCTGGTTCTGTTAATGAGAAATGGCAGTGCTATTGTTTTTATAACCATTGTGACAGTTTTCAAAGACATTTTTACCTATATTTTTGTGGCCAGTATCACGTTTTGGAATTAAGCATTTAAAGATGATGTCAAGGATAACTTTAGATTTTAATGGGGTCTTTATTGTAACAAATGTATAAATTAAAGCAGTTTTCTGAAAATAAAATTTTTGACTCTACAAAGAAACAACAAAACAAAGAAACAAAGAAACAAACAAACAAACAAACAAACAGACAAACAAACAAACAAACAAAACAAAACAAACAAACAGGCAAACAAACAAACAGGCAAACAAACAAACAACAAAGAAAGAAAGAAACCGACAAACAAACAAACAAATAAACAGACAAATAAACAAAAAAGAAACAAACAAATAAACAAACAAAGAAACAAATAAACAGACAAAGAAACAAAAAAGAAACAAATAAACAAGCAAAGAAACAAATAAACAAGCAAAGAAACAAACAAAGAAACAAACAAAGAAACAAAAAAGCAACAAACAAAAAAAATGCAACAAACAAAGAAAGGAAGAAACAAACAAACAAACAAACAAACAAATAAACAGACAAATAAACAAAAAATAAACAAACAAAGAAACAAATAAACAAACAAAGAAACAAACAAAGAAACAAAAAAGCAACAAACAAAAAATGCAACAAACAAAGAAACAAAAAAGCAACAAACAAAGAAACAAAAAAATGCAACAAACAAAGAAAGGAAGAAACAAACAAACAAACAAACAAACAAAGAAAGAAAGAAACAAACAAACAAACAAACAAACAAACAAACAAACAAACAAACAAACAAACAAACAAACAAAGAAAGAAAAAACAAAGAAACAAAGAAACAAACAAAGAAGAAAACAAAGAAGAAAACAAACAAGAAACAAACAAAGAAACAAACAAATAAACATACAAATAAACATACAAAAAAATGCAACAAACAAAAAAATGCAAGGAACAAAAAAAATGCAACAAAGTAACAAAGTGCAAAGTAACAAAGTGACAAAGTGAACAAAGTGACAAAGTGACAAAGTGACAAAGTGACAAAGTAACAAAGTAACAAAGTAACAAAGTAACAAAGTAACAAAGTAACAAAGTAGTACAGCTTCTTCCGTCTAAACACCCCCCCCCCAAACACACACACATAATAGGATTAACAACTGGCAATATCATTTCTGATATCATCACATCTGCTTATCTTGTTTCTGCTTTTTCTAGGACAACCACCATGAGGAGCAGGACCACCGAGACTAGCAAGACCACCTGGACCAGCATGACCGCCTGGAGGCGGCCTTCTAGCAGGGCCTCCTTACCTCCCTTGAAGACCGGGGACATCATTCGTTCTGTGGGGCCTGGGAAATTCAGGTAACCCTTCTGTTTCAAACGGACAATATCGTGGTTGAAATTATGCGGCATATGTTGCAGGTATTTCTGTTCTGCGTTTTTAGGACGACTGCCAGGACCAGCACGACCGTCGGGACCAGCACGACCGTCGGGACCAGCACGACCGTCGAGACCAGCACGACCGTCGGGACCAGCACGACCACCGGAACGCATTCCTCTAGCAGGGCCTCCTTCAGTCAGCCGAAGACCGAGGACGCCATGGGATCTGCAGGGTAGGGCAGGTTCTGGTAATCCTTCTATTAATGTTCTGTTATGGGACTTATTATTGTTCCTTTCTACATTCGTCTTTCTGCCCCTAGGTCTGACACATCGCCTGCCACAATTTCTGCCAGGGGGTTCTACGCCACCACGAAGCTACTGCCAGTCACGGATTCGCCCGTCACCACCAGCACTGCCCGCTCCGCTAGCACCGCCAGCACCAGGTACCGGTTCCTTTGCATTACCTTTATGTTACGTTACATTATTTTACCTTACACCAGGCGAAGTTATGAAATGTTACATTATGCTTTAGGTCCGCCACGGTGGATAGGCCGCCCACTGATGAGTCGTCTCCTGTCTATGCCTCCGCTCCGGTGTTTGTCTACGGCGCCACCTCTGTGCTGGTTTACTCGGCATCCACCACCGCCACTACCTCTGCGGCTGCCGCAACCACCACCAGGTAGGGCGTTTATGTCATTTTGTGTGCGAACTTGCTTGCTTGCTTGCCTGCCCTTGTGCCCGTTTCTTGGTTTCATTCTCATGGTTGTTCTCTCTTTTCTTTTCTGCCCTTAGCCCTGCCTCCTCGGGGATCGCCCACAGTGCCGAAAGTGAACGCGTGTCCGGGGTACAGGTGCAAGACGTCCTCCAGTGGTTGGTGTAAGTATGATAAACACACAAGCCCATATAAAATCTGTAAACATACAAACATGCGCCAGACTGAATTGTTACCCGCTGCTGTCTCTTCTTTTGCAGCATCCTGCTGGTACTGGCCGCCGTGGTGGCTCTTTCTGTGCGCCAGCGTCGAGTCTGGCGGAGTATCAGGGCGGACCTGGACCTGCACCGCTGGAGGACCGAGGTGGGAAACCTTTTGAATTTTGCAGCAGACCGGGCGTACAGGACGAGGGGGCCGGACCGCGGCTGGGACCAAGAGGAAGACCAGGAGGAGGAGGAGGCGGAGGAGGACCACCATGGGCAGGGCCGCTACCAGCACCGCCACCTGGAGCAGAGGGAGGCCGAAGAGCTCGGCGTGGCTCTGGTACACCACCAGGCCGATCAATCCGAGGATCGCTGGCAAGACACGGACCATCATCATGGGGGCCCGCAGCAGGAGGACGTTCTCCTAGTTACCAGCAACCAGTCTTACCGGGGGCCGGCGCCATGGCAGGAGCAGGAGGAGCACGAGCGGGAGCCCGTCATCGTGATCGGGGAACGGGCCTATCGGGGCGCCGCGGCCCTGTTGCCATTCCAACAGCGGGAGGAGGGCGAGCCGGTCATCGTGATCGGGGACCGGCCATACCAGGGCGCCGCCGCGGCGTTGCCACACCGACTGCCGGAGGAGGGGGAGCAGCAGATCCCGGACCTGGCCTACCGGGGCGCCCCGCCAGACAGACAGCGGGAAGAGGGGGAGCGGGACCGCCGCCTCCGCCGAAGCCAACTCCTCCGCCAGAGGGAGCTTGAAGGGCGCCGGGAGGAGGAGCAGGTGCTGCAGATCCTGGGCCTGGCCTACCGGGGCGAGGCGCCAGAACGACAGCGGGAGGAGGGGGAGCGAGACCGCCGCAAATTCAGCCGCTACGACCAGGAGGAGCACGAAGAGCGCCCTGGGGAGGAGGAGGAGGAGCAGATCCTGGACCTGGCCTACGGGGGCGCCCCGCCAGAACGACAGCGGGAAGAGGGGGAGCGGGACCGCCGCCTCCGCCACCAACTCCTCCGCCAGGAGGAGCACGAAGAGCGCCGGGAGGAGGAGGAGCAGGAGCTGCAGATCCTGGACCGGTCCTACCGGGGGGCCACGCCAGAACGACAGCGGGAAGAGCACCAGGAACACCAAGAGGAGCACGAACTTGAAGTGATCCGCAACCAGGCCTGCCTGGGCCCGGCGCCCGCACCGCCGCGGCTTGACATTGGGCCCTCCCGGGCCATACTGGACTGGTCCGGCAGATATAGCCCCGTGCTGGACACCATCCAGGAAGAATATGGCAGTGGCGGCTTCCAAGAAGAAGAAGAAGACTTTCAGCAGACCAGCCTGTAATCTGTGGGAAAAAATCGTTTATCTGCATGACTCTGGAATGTAATTTTTTTTAAAAAAAAACTGATATTGATGTAGCTAAAAGAAACAATCATGCTCAATTATATTTCATACTTTACTCTTATTATTATTATTATTATTATTATTATTATTATTAACACTTTTGTATAGCCCTCAATACAATTATAACAAAAAAATTTCATTTGTAATTCACATTATATATATATATGTATGTAACATAACATAACATAACATAACATAACCTAACCACCAATTATTAGTTTAGGTAAATCATTATTAGTCAGTTTATTGTAAATATTGCTATTGTAGATATTGTACAAAAATAGTAGCTCTTTCTTTTTTTTATTTTAAAAAAACTGATATTGATGTAGCTAAAAGAAACAATCGTGCTCAATTATATTTCATACTTTACTCTTATTATTATTATTACTATTATTAACACTTTTGTATAGCCCTCAATACAATTATAACAAAAAAAATTCATTTCTAATTCACATCATATGTAACATAACATAACATAACCTAACCACCAATTATTAGTTTAGGTAAATCATTATTAGTTAGTTTATTGTAAATATTGCTATTGTAGATATTGTACAAAAATAGTAGCTCTTTCTTTTCTTTTTTGTTTTATTTTTTAAAAAAAGGTGGACTTTATCTAAATAAACCAGTGCACCCTATACGGTCTTGTTGTGCCCGTTTCCTGTTGTGGGGTTTGTTTGTTGCGCGCGCCTGCCAGGTCTAGCCTTGCAGGGGCGGGGCCTTCTCCCCTGTGACTTTTACTGGTGTCCTGTGACAAGAAAAGCTTGGCCCTGTTCAGTGTTTCACTTTTAACTCTCCACCGAGGGCATGGCCCCGGCGAGCCACCGCCCCCGGGGAGGCGCCAGGGGCCGGGGGACCGGCCGGGGAGCGCCGGGGAAAGGCGGGCCCGGGCCCTCGGCCCACGGCCCGCCCTTCCCGGGCGCTCCCCGCGCCCCCTGGCGCCTCCTGGCTGCCAAAGTTCCTCCGACGAGGGCATGGCCCCGGCGAGCCACCGCCCCCGGGGAGGCGCAAGGGGCCGGGGGACCGGCCGGGGGGCGCCGGGGAAAGGCGGGCCCGGGCCCTCGGCCCACGGCCCGCCCTTCCCGGGCGCTCCCCGCGCCCCCTGGCGCCTCCTGGCTGCCAAAGTTCCTCCGACGAGGGCATGGCCCCGGCGAGCCACCGCCCCCGGGGAGGCGCCAGGGGCCGGGGGACCGGCCGGGGGGCGCCGGGGAAAGGCGGGCCCGGGCCCTCGGCCCACGGCCCGCCCTTCCCGGGCGCTCCCCGCGCCCCCTGGCGCCTCCTGGCTGCCAAAGTTCCTCCCCGAGGGCATGGCCCCGGCGAGCCACCGCCCCCGGCAAGGGGCCAACAAAAGGCCCCAAAGGCCACAAACGAGGCCACAGAATGTCAAAAGCACCCAAAGGCCCCCAAAGGCCAACCAGGCCGCAGAATGTCAAAAGGTTGCAAAAGGTCCCAAAAGGCACCCAAAGGCCAACCAGGCCGCAGAATGTCAAAAGGTCAAAAGGTTGCAAAAGGTTCCAAAAGGCACCCAAATGCCCCAAAGGCCAACGAGGCCGCAGAATGTCAAAAGGTCGCAAATGGCCCAAATTCCAAGGAGCTCACAGAATGTCAAAAGGTCCCAAAAGGCCCCCAAAGGCCAACGAGGCCACAGAATGTCAAAAGGTCAAAAGGTTGCGTAAGGTTGCAAAAGGCACATAAAGGCCCCAAAGGCCAACGAGGCCACAGAATGTCAAAAGGACCCAAATGGCCCCAAAGGCCAAACAGGGCCCAAAAAAATGTCAAAAGGCCCCCGAAGGCCAACGAGGTCACAGAATGTCAAAAGGTCAAAAGGTTGCAAAAGGCACCCAAAGGCCCCAAAGGCCAAACAGGGCCCAAAAAATGTCAAAGGCCAAACGGGGCCCCAAAAGGCCCCAAAAGGACATTTTTAATAGGTCAATTGCAAAAAGGCAGAGGCCCAGAAGAGGTCCATTACCCTTCCCCCCCCCATATAATCATCCTCATCATCATCATCATCATCATCATCATCATCATCACTATTACACTTATTATCCAATAAAAGGCTTTTATTTCACACAACAACAACAACAACAACAATAATGGCAGCAACAACAACAACTGAGGAACAGCAAGCCACTAGAGATTCTTCCCTACAGGGCACACTGCCTCTGCCTGCTTCCTCCTTCTCTTCCTAATATTCTTCTTCTTCTTCTTCTTCTTCTTCTTCTTCTTCCTTTTTTAAACCCCTTCTGCTCTTCCTGGTGGGTGCGGCTCCGCCTCTAGATCTGAAACTGAAGAAAAAGTGCTAGGTCAGTATTCAAGGGGGTATGGGGCTTACAGGCTGTGGTTTTTGCTTGATTGGGCGTTTACGGAAGAAGCCATACTTTTTGGGGGGGAAGCATTGCCAAAGAAGCTGAGGCGAAGCGGGCGGGCGGGCGGACAGGCGAGATGAGATGAGGTGAGTTGAAGTGAGGCTGAAAGAAGGGAGGCGAAGGGAAGCAGAGTGAAGTGGCGCGAAGCGAGGCGGACAAAACGGGAGGCGAATCGAAGTGGCACGATGTGGCGCGAAGTGAGGCGGACAAAACGGGAGGCGACGCGAAGTGGCGTGAAGTGAGGCGGACAAAACGGGAGGCGAAGCGAAGTGGCGTGAAGCGAGGATAACAAAACGGGAGGTGGCATGAAGTGGCGTGAAGTGAGGCAGGAAAAACGGGAGGCGGCGCGAAGTGGCAAACTTAAAATGTAAACTTAAAATTTAAATGTATTTTCTTGTAGAGGAACTAATTACTAAAAACTGCACATGCCCATTTGAGGTCACCAATTTCTAATTAAACGAAAACCAAAAGTAACTTGTGTAGGGGGCACCGGGTGGCGGCCACCACCCAAGGGCCACCACCACCATTGATAACAAGGGCCACCACCCACCACCACCACCGATAACAAGGGCCACCACAAACAAGGGCCACCGACAACAAGGGCCGCCACCCCCAACAAGGGCCACCACCACCACCATTGATAACAAGGGCCACCACCACCACCACCACCGATAACAAGGGCCACCACCACCACCACCATTGATAACAAGGGCCGCCACCACCACCGATAACAAGGGCCGCCACCACCACCACCACCGACAACAAGGGCCACCACCACCACCACCACCGATAACAAGGGCCACCACCACCACCACCGATAACAAGGGCCAGGGCCACCGACAACAAGGGCCACCCCCAACAAGGGCCGCCACCACCACCACCACCGATCACAAGGGCCGCCACCACCACCACCGATAACAAGGGCCACCCCCAACAAGGGCCACCCCCAACAAGGGCCGCCACCACCACCACCACCGATAACAAGGGCCGCCGCCGCCACCACCACCACCATTGATAACAAGGGCCGCCAAAACAGCAATTTCGGCTTCTTCCGTCTTGCGCCCCGCAAAGAACATTATCTCGGCGTTCACTTTCCGCAGGCGGGCGTGTTGCGGGCCGATTACTAAAGAAGCCGTGCTTTGCCGGGGCGCATAAAGCGGAGCAAAGGGGGGGAAGAGGGGCCGCCGTATATATATATATATATATATATATATATATAATGGCTAGGAAAAGGGGAAAGAACGGCATCATGACCACGACCGCCAGCAGGAGGACGACGGACCGCGCGGCAGGAGAGAGCGGCCGCCGGGGCGGGGGGACGCGCGACGCGTGGGCGACGTTGCAGGAGCTGGCGGGCCAGGCGTCGCTGTGGCCCCGGCTGATACGTCGCCTCTTCTGGACGCGGCGCCTGCGCAACGCCGATCGGGCGGTCCTCTGCGCGTTTTGCTTCGTGAACGGCGTGCCGCCCGGCCTGGTGCTGGACTGGAGCGGTGGCTGCGTGCCCATTTTTGGGGACGAGAGCGCCCGGCGCCATTTTGTGTACGTGCACGAGGCGCTGAGCGCGGGCCGCTACCCGTACCTGTACGCGTACAACGTGTCGCAGAACCGGTACGAACGGGCCACGGACGGCGCGCCACGCCGCTACGTGAACCGGCGCCAAAGGCTTGCTGAAGGTTCTCGCGCGCCGCCCGGGCCCTCGGCCCGGTGTTAACGGGTCGCGCCGGGGGCCTGGCCCGGGCGGCTGCGGGCTTAGCCGGCCCTCGCGGCCCCGGCGCTGTCCGGGGCCGGGCGGGGCGCTGCGGGCCCTCGGCCTCCGGCCTTCCCCCCGCCCTCCCTCTCCCTCCCGTCTGGCAGGGCCCCCCGCGGCCCCCCCTGGCGGTTGATCCGCTCCCTCGGGCCAGTGTTAACGGTCGCGCCGGGGGCCTGGCCCGGGCGGCTGCGGGCTTAGCCGGCCCTCGCGGCCCGGGCGCTGTCGGGGGCCGGGCGGGGCGCTGAGGGGCCTCGGCCTCCGGCCTTCCCCCCGCCCTCCCTCTCCCTCCCGTCTGGCAGGGCCCCCGCGGCCCCCCCTGGCGGTTGATCCGCGCCCTCGGGCCAGTGTTAATAGTGAGCCGTTGAGGTTGGCTGGCCTCGATATTAAAGGGGGGGCTGTTTTTGACCCCCCCACCCCTTGAAACGGGATGTCCGTCCCACAGGGGCTCCAGTAGGTACACGCTGGTCATGTATGGGGTCAGAGGTTTTTGAGGGTCTGAGGATCGCGCGCACTAGCGCCGGAAGGGGGGGAGGCCGGATGGCCTCAAGGCGGCCCACCACCGACCAGCCGATGGCCCGCGGAAGGCATTGGCACGGGTGGCTGGAGGGGCGGTTTCTGCGGTGCCGCACTGTGGGCGACATGGCGCGCCTGCTAAGATGCACCCATGGAGGGTTGCAGGAAGTCGCCGGAAGCATGAACCCCCTAAGCCCTTTGCTGGTGGCCACTGAGGTGACCGTGGGCCGTCGGCGTTGCGACATCTTGGCGCTGGTGCCCCGGTACCGGCGTCTGTTGCATTTTGAGATAAAAACCAGCCGGCTCAATTTGTTTTCCAGCCAACGCTATGTGCGTTGGATGAGGCAGGGCTATTACGGGCAGATCAGGGACACGCATCGGGCACTTTCAGAAACCCTGATCGCCCGTGGCGCTCCCTGCTACGGCGGCCCGGTGACCGTGGACTCGTACATGCTTGCGGTTCACCGCGGCCTTAGAGAGAGCGTTTTGTTGCCCGTGCTCAGGTCCCTCATACGCCCTCACAGTATTTAATGGGGAAACCGCTTGCTAGAACGCCAGCCACGCATTATAGGGTGACAATGCTGGCACACAAATTGCCTCAGCACAGACAAGGCAAGAGGAAAGTCAACCTGTTCCGGTTAGCAGGGCCTGCCAGGTCCTCTCCTGGTTCGCAGTATGATTCGATTTTCGGCGACATAGCCAACCTGTCTGCCAGCCCTTTGCTGGAAAACCTGCTCAAAGACAAAAAAGTATGCCTGTTCCGCAAACTGATGCTTAGGGAGCAGGAAGACAGGCAGCTGAGCAAGTATGATTTTGAGCGAGCATCGACGAGCGTGGAGGGGCCGTTGACCAGCAAGGACCAGGTGACGAAAGAAGTCGAACTGCGGCTGACGCAATTTGTGGATGACGAAAAGCGCCTGCGCCTGGAGAACCTGCTCCGTTGCCATATAGGCTATCTGGAACAGAAAGGCATCCGGTTGGAGTGCCACCAACGTTCGGTCCTTTTGGAGGTGCTGGTGTTCCTGATGAATGCCTATCTGCCCGAGTACAGAGAGGAATGCGCCCACTCATTTGCTTACCTGTTGGGCTTCCACGCGGAGCCGCTGGCATCGATCGAGGAGGTGCTGGAGAGGCACGGGAGAAAATTTTCGGCCTACGCCATTCCGAGGAGGGCCGGCAAGTCCTTCAACATATGCCTGTTGATAGCACTGTTGCTGGTTTGTCTGCCAGGCGAGAACGTGGCCTACCTGTGCGACAAGGTTGCCCTGCAGAAGAAGATGAACTCTGACATCCAGGAAATGATAAACGAGATCTATCCTTTGGCCGGACCACTGATGGGGCGCGCTTCACCACCGGCGGTGCGCGCCAACGAATCCTGCATCGTTGTCCAGTGGCAGGACATGAAACCGTGCCGCCTGGAGATCATCTGCCTGCACAACTCTCAGGTGAGTATGCGCCAGCGTTGGCACACATACGCTGCGAGTGCCGGGCTCAGGCTCATCAGCTGATATTGGGAAAGAGGGTATTTTTCCCAGGCCCCCTCGAACTTAAGCGCCAGCAACGGCGTGTCCTGTGGCACTGATCTATCATAGCCGCCCCGCTTCACCTTCACCCGCCAGGCCTTGCGGCCTTTGAACCGCTGGCTGCCGAACACCTTTTTGGCGAGCGCCCTAAACCTGAAACGGTTGAGGACCGTTTCTTCGGCCGCCAGGCTCCTGTAGCGCATAAGCCAGTTGACTGCTCGCCCCTCCTCCTCCGGCGTCGACGACGACGATAGAAAGGTTCGAGCGCCCAGTCCGGTGAGCTCGGCCAGCGCCTGCTCGATCCACTGCCCGCTGAGCACGTGCATATAGGTCAGCAGTTCGGGGGGATTCTGTCCGGCCTGCACGCAGAAGAACCAGGGAGAAAAATAGGTGAGGCGCACGCAAACATTGGCCAACGGCATGGTGTTGGTGACGGGGGCCGCATGATGCCTAAGGTCGTCCGTGAGCGTGTCGAACACGGACCAGAGCCGCTGGGGGGGTGAAGGCACCGCCGTCACCGCCTCCTCCTCCGCCTCTTGCTCGGTCTCTTCTTGGCCAACAACCTCCGAGCATACCACGATCCTGTAGACGGGCTTCTCCTGCCTAAAATATTGCCGTGCCCGCACTAGCATGCAGGCAAAAATGTACTCTTTCCAGGGCCCCCCGTCGACCGACAGCCGCGCCCGGCCGGAGCCGGGGGCCTCGAGGATGGCAGGCGGAGACCCGTCCGCCGACAGGTACCGTTGCCGGCCCTCCCGGAACCACAGGCGCGAGCTGACTTCCATGGCTGGCTGGCTGGCTGGCTGGCTGGCTGGCTGGCTGGCTGGCTGGCTGGCTGGCTGGCCGGCCTTCTAGTCAGCAGGTCCTTGTCCGTTAAATACCGAGATGCCGTAGAAATCTGCGAAAATCCTGCCAACGCTGAGCACGGCTGGCATCACCGAGGCCAGGCACCCATGCGTAAACGCGTCCGTGTTGTGATTGTGCACGTAAAACAGGCCGCTGGTCGACAGCTCGAGATAAACCGTGACTCCGGTGGACCGGCGGGGGGCATCGCCCCGCCACGTTTTAAGGCCGGCGCCTCCGAAGCAAACCAATGGGGGTTCCGCTAGAAACCTCTGCAGGGACGGGTCGCCGGCCTCGCTTATGTGCACCGAAAACCAGCCGCTGCCAGGCGAGCCGTCCAGCGAGCGTCTGACGGCCGCAAACTCTTCGCGGCCCGGCAGCGGCGGGGCCAGGCCATCGCGCAGGCAGCATTGGGCGAGGGCGTACACGAGGAACGGGCTCGGCTCTCGCGCCTGCCCCTCGGAGCCGCACGGGACGCTCTGGGGCACCAGGGGCCATGTGCGATGCCCGCGCAACAGGCACAGCCGCTGGTAAGCGTAGGGGTCTCCGCAGCGGCGGTCGTCGGAGGCCTGGGCATCCTGCGGCAGTGGATGAGGAAGGAGACCATCGACGGCCAGCAAACCGACGTGCCTGCCCGAGGCCAGCGTTCCGGCCACCAGCTGGTCGAGGGCATTGTACCGGGACACGAGAAAAGTGGCCAGATCGCCTGGCATCACGTCCGGCCTCAGACAGGATAGCAGCCTAGCCTCCTGCGCTTCCCCGTCCAGCCACACGGCCTGGAGGCCTTCGGGTTCCAGGCGCACCCTGCGCAAATGGTCTTCTGCCCGCTGCGCCCACCCCTCATCGGCTGTTGGCGCCTGCGAGGCGGCCAGAGGCGGGCCCCATGTAAATTCTTCAGCGTCGAACAGACACCGCAGGCCGGGCCGCCTTGAGTCCGCCTGCCGCTTCGGCTGATTAGCCCTCCCGGCCGGCGCTCGCCGTTTCCTCGGCACCAACCTGTGCAGGGGCAAAAAGAGCATGTCGATGAGTCCGCTGCCCAGGTGGTCGCGCACGCATAACTGGACAGGATCGCTCATCGACCGCGGCCACCCGGCGGGCACTTCTAGCAGCCAGAGCCAACCGGGCACCTGGCCTCGGCGCACCGCGTCTGAGAACGGGGGGAAGTGGCTGCGCGCCTCGGCGTGCAGGCACCTGAAAGAGACGAGGTCGTAGCGCAGGCCCGGGTCACCTATCAACAGGAAACGGGCCACGCGAGCGTAGTCGGCCAGCAGGTGGGCCCACATTATTTAACGGCTGCTACGGCGGCCAAACTATGCCGGTCAAATATGAAAGCGCATGGCCTGCTGGAATACATAGCCGAGACATTGGAGGGTGGGGGCGGCGCTCCAGGCCACGATCCTGAGGCAGAGCTTGTTTTGACCTTGCCCGCCCGCCTTTCCCGGCTGTCTCCAGCCTCACTGAGGCAGTCAGTCTACGAGCACTTTTGCGCTTTCGCCGAAGCCTTCTCCTGCGGCAGGGTTGCCACGTGCCTGCAGGCCGAGAAAAATATTGTCTACTACACAGTGATGGCCCTGTACCTGCTGGACCGGGAGGGAGGTGCCAACAGGCGTTTTGTGGAGACGCGCCTGCAAGGCTATCTGGCCAGGTGTCGAGAGAACTGTCCCGGTTACGCAGAGTTTTACGAGAAACGCGAGAAACCCGCGAACAGGCACTTGATCGCTGCCCAGAAGGCCACACAGGCTCAGTTCTCGCGGCTACGCGATCATTGGCCAAACATGTAGCAGTTGCTTGTCCAGGTTTTTTCTGCCTGCTCAGCCAGACAGGCGATTTGTGCCCGGTAGGGATAGTTGGCCTCCGGAGGCCAACGGGCTTCGGGCTCGAGGGGGGCCAGCTCCAGCCCCTGGCGCCAGGCCCTGTAGTAACCGGCCTGGATGAGGGGCCGGTACTTGCGCATGTGCTCCGTGCTCAGCTGCCTGTGCCTCTGCAGGTCTTCGGTTGCAATGGCGATTATCTCTGCCAGGTGTTTTCGCTCGTGACTGCCCGCCAGCTTTTTCAATTGCGAGAAGACACCGGCCAAAAGCCCGGTGACCACCTCCCGCCTGTGGGCCCCGTCGTCTTCGTCGTCGTGGGCCGCGCGGGCCTCCACGGTCCGCTCCTGTCCGCTGGGAGCCTCGGGCCACACCGAGCCCGCGCACTGCTTGCCCGTAAAAGCACAGCCGCCCGGCTCGCCTCCTCCGTCCACCACAGCGGCGCAGTCCTGACCCCCATCACAAATGTGCAGGCTGAGATGCCGCTCGCATATGTAAGCGTTTTCTGCATCCCGGGCCCATTCCGGGCTTCGGCCTTGGGCGGCCCGCCAGTACACGTAAAAGCGCCGGTGATGTTTCAGTCTGTCCAGACGACATTCTCCGGGGGTGCACATGGCCAGCGGCAGAGGCCGTGCCGGAGCACCAGCGCAAACTCCTTACAGAACAGATTGATCAGCCTACAGGCCACCTTGAGCAAAGCGAGATCCGACAGGTGTGCGAACCCTTGGTGGCTCTCGTCAAACGCGCCCACAAACTCCAACAGAGCCTGCCTGGGAAAAGTGTCACTTTCTGCCACAGGAGAAAAGTAGCGCCGGCTCTCATCGGCCAGCATCACGGCGTGGTGTGCCCTGGGCCCGGGCCCGCTCGGTCTATTTATATAAGCTTATGTTTGTTTTTGTTTTTGCAGGCTTGCCGAGGGTTCACCATAACGCTGGCGTTCATTGATGAGGCCAACTTTATCAACCCCAAGAACTATCCGAGCGTGCTAGCCTATGCCATATCGTCCGACTGCAAGCTGATTTTCTGCTCCAGCATCAACACGCAGAGCGGCGACAAGCACAACCTGCTGCGACGCTGGGCCAACATACCGGGGGTCAATTATGTGGAGCTGACATACGTTTGCCCCAAACACGTGGGATGCGTGAAATTTTTTCCCGGCTCTGTGCGCTGCCCATGCCGGTCGTTGTACACACCCGCTCACGTTGACGTGTCAGCGGTCGACAAGGCAGTCAGCAACCGGATGGTGGAGGATTCGTACCTGCACGAAATCGCCGGGGGCGTGGAGCGTGCTGACAACGCTGCGCTCGACTCTCACAAAACCTTCAACGACCAGGACCTGATGTTTGTGAAAACGGTGCCCTTCGATGCCTGCCACGTGGTGGCCTGCCAGGAGGGCCTGCGGGTATACGTGTACGTGGACCCCAGCTTTCAGACGTCCAGCCTCAGCGGCACAGCCGTGGCAGCCGTGTGCCGAGTAAACGATCGCACGGTGGTATTGGCTGCAGAACACTATTTTCTGCCAGACAGCGAGTGTGGCAACTGGTGCCAGAACGTCAGCAGGCTGGTGGTGGGGCTGCTGAGGTTTGTGTCGATGGCTCACAGGGGGCAGGCCGGCCAGGACAACCGGTACTACGTGATCGCCGAAGCCAACCTGTCGGCAGACGCGGTGGCCCTGCTTTGCAAGGACATTAAAGCCCAGGCGGCCCAGTACGTGGCCCGATCGCCGGTGCTCTTCTACCACAGGCGCAGAAAGGCCTCATCGGGCCAACAAGCCACCTACCAGCTGGGTTTCTATCTTGAGTATCACCGCAAGAATGATATTTTCAAATATTTTGTGGAAGAAGTGAAATGCCACCGTTTCATGCTCTCCAGCGGACTGGTCTCCAGCACAGTGCAGGACCTGGACGTGAGGAACTACGTGGCAGAGCAGCTCGCCTTGTTGGTTTGCGAGAGGCGCCACGCCAAGGGCGGCAAGGGCACGGCCTCTTACACGGGCAAGAACGAGGGCAAAAGCGACGACCTGCTGGTGGCGCTGGCCTGCGCCACTTTCCTGGCGCGCCACAGGCCTGACCGGTCGGCCAATGGCGACTGGCTGTGGGAATAGAATTGGCCGGGCATTATTTCTTCTGTGTATATATATATATATATATATATATATATATATATATATATATATATAACAATAAAGACAGGAAGAGGCGATTACATTTTAATTTTTCTAATGTTAAACATAAAATGACATAAGGTATTAAATTCAGTGCCAGTGCCCACCGTGTATCTTGTGCTTCAGAAGCTTTGGCTTCTTCCGTGCCCATATATCCATATATCTTGTGTTTATCGAATATCATGTTTTTCTTACCAGTTCTTATGGCAGCCATGGACCATCAGATGGTGCATTGTTCCGCAAGGGTGATCTAGGTGGGCAATGAGGAGCCAAACTATGTTAGTTTTGATTGTCAGTTTTATTCCTATACTTGGAAATTCATGACATCAACGGCTTGTTATGCTCACACAGTTCTTAGTAATTATTTCCACTACTTAAAAATACAATTTTAGGCTTAAATTTAATTGTAAAGGTTTAGGCTCAAGTTGGAATACAGGGCTGGAAATCTCTCTACAATCTTGAAGCTACCTCCTCTTCACAAGTCCAGATCTATTCTGGCCTGTCTCTCTCTCTCTCTCTCTCTCTCTCTCTCTCTCTCTCTCTCTCTCTATATATATATATATATATATATATATATATATATACCTCAATGTCCCCCACCATGGCATTGATCATCAAAATCCCTGATATAATGTGAATCCAAAAATAGCACTAGATATTTACTGATTGGGTTATTACCCCTTTATAGAGATGACACTGAAGATAGCTGCCACAATTATAGAAGATTGCATATTTAAAAGCTGATAAATACATGTATTGAAAAGAATAAATGAACTGAATCTAATAATTATTTATCGTTTAACTACAAATGGTGTCTTATATTGTGAACTTCTACACAGGGTCTTTCAGGAGGGGGATCTGTTTTAAAATGGGATCCTGCTCCATCCAGCTCAGCTTGGGCTATGTCCTGTTCCAGCGGGCTCAGGCTCCTCCAGCCAGTCAGGGTTTCGGTGGGCTCTGACTAAAGTAGCCTTAAACGAAAGAAGCTGCACTTTTGTTCTTGGGCTGAGTTCTTGGGGCTGATCACGCTGGGACTCCCCTGGGGCTGGGCCTGGGGTTGGGCTTGGGGCTGGGCCTGGGGTTCCTCCATTGCTCTCACGCTTTATCGGGCTGTAGGAGCCATGTGGTGGGGGTGGAGTGAGGTGGCGCCCTGGAAGTGTGAGCTAAACCCCTGGAGGTGTGAGCTAAACTTAGATTTTTATTATTATAAGGTCCTGTAAAAAAAAAATAAATAAATTTAAACTTAAACTTTTAATAGTTTTATATTCAAGAGTATACAATCTACATAGCCACATGCTATCTGTATGTAATGATATGGGCAATTACCTTAATTGCATGCTTTTCTGATCCACAGGTGTGGGTGATTATAGGGCTGAATAACATTTCCTTCTTGAGAGAGATCTGACTGTAGCATATCATGCTATCTTTGTGTTGTTATAAGACCTAAAATTAAGACAACCACAATTAAGACAACCACTATTTGGAAAGGTGGGGTTAGTGATGTTGCTGGAATGGCTCATCAATTAAGGTTGCTGGACAAGGGAGAAATTGTCAGGGCATGACCTGGATTTCTAAAAATAGATGTTTCTAGGGTATATAAGGATGCCCTACAGTAAGACACATTATTTCCTCACCATGGCACACTTTGGGATGCAACCAGAACATAGACAAATATTAAAGAAGAACAGGCTGTACTTACTGGAAGGGATGAACCCTGAGCCTGTGGTACAGAGACTTTATCAGCAAAACATGCTGTCACAGATCACAGTAGAAAGCATCCAAGAACTTCCAACCAGATACGAAAAGAATGCAGCATTGGTTACCTACCTCCCAAGGAGTGGGCCAAGAGCCTTTCAACTCTTCTGTAGAGCTTTGAGCGCCAGTGGACAGAAACATGTTAGGAACAAAATCCAGCCAGAGGGTGTGACATGGTCTATCGGTCTTAGTATTACTCTGTTGAAGTATGATGGAGAAACCTTGCATCTCCAGAAAGGTAGCAGATCCGTCTCCATCACCCACAGCGAATGGAATAACCTTATACGCTACATTCCTAAAATACTAGAAAATCTGGACCCCTGCAAAGACTCCAAGTTTTGTCTGAGTGATGAAAACTTGTATGTGACAACCATCAAGCATCGGGCTCATAAGCATGTGGGATTTCATAGAGATACCAGTGGGGATGGTTCAGGGGTGATTATGGACATGGATGAATGGAGTGATTTTATCGAGTGTGTTGCCGAATCTGTCATAGAAGAACTGAATGAATCACATCCCAACTTTCATGATTTGGAAATCATGGACTTGATACGTCTATGCTATATTTACATCCTGCAAAGAGATATAATAGCAAGGGCTCACAACAACTGCTATGGATGTAAACAAGAGGCCCCAGGTCAACAAGATCACACCGAATCTGGCTGTCTGAGTGGGTGGGAGGACTTAGTGCATCAGTACTATCCTGAAGCAGTGGCAGCTTTTTCAGGACCTCTCTTCACTGAGGTCTGCAGGTAAGTTATCAATTATTTTAATTGTGAAATAAGAAAAATGAAAGGCTGTATTGCCAATCTTTCTAGAATAAATATTCATCTTTCAGCGCTCTCATAAAGGCAATGAACAGACCAAGCCAAGGAGCCCAGCTGTTTCTGTTAGACTTCTATCAAAGGACAAAAGCCGCCACAGAGAAAGAGATCATCCAAACTGTGATTCCAGATGAGATTCGCTATAAACTGTTTGATATTTACACTAAGATATGATATAATACATATTTGCAATATGTCTGATCATCTATAATAAAAGAGATAAAACACACTCTTAGTTTTAACTCTATATATGGTTCAGTGGGGGAAAGATTTAGGAGCGAGAGCGTGGAGCGGGAGCGAATGCGAGCCTGTTATTTAATGCCTCTATCAGCCCTCGCGCTCGCAGCCCGCGCAAAGACAACAATGCCGCCTCGCAGGCAGTATCTTATGCGTGTAGCCTATTGCGCGCTCATACTTGCGTCTGCGCTGATCAACGTGTGCCAGGTGATACACCAGCATGGCCTGCAAACACTGACGCCTGCGCTATTAAACGACGCGACCACCGCGACCACCGCGACCACAGTGACGACAGCGAACCGGACCGAACCATGAGCGTAGTTCTGAAACATTTGTTACTGGAGAACATGTACGCGTACAAGGAGAATATTTACTTCAATGACGAGTGGGTGGTGTGCCGGAAGGGCTGTAGGTTTTATACTCTGCGCAAAAATTGGGCAGAGCCCGTGTGTTTTGGCGTTTGTCCTGAACCAGCCGAGGGCTGCCACAGCTGCGTCGACCACAGCTGTTTTGATTTGGTCATCAAACCGGACAGCCGCTTCTCCCAGTCGGTGCCCTCTGACGCGTTGCCGTTTGTGAAAAAGCGCCTGGCAGTCACGGCTCACCCAGTGCTCGCCGACAGGACCTATGAGCTGCGCTCCATAGAATACCGGGCAGAAGACTGGCCACGGTCCCTGGGCGTGTTCGTTGAGCAGCATTGGTGGCCTTTCGTCCGGCCCGAGCAGGCCACGGCTGGCTATTAATGCCCGGCCCAGACAAACTCGTGTGCCTGTGGCTAGCGAGCGAGCCAGCCAGCCAAGCAAGCGAGCGAGCGATGGAGGCGCTCAACGAATGTTATACGAAAGCCTGGGCTCTGCGCAGCATGGTTGGCGGGCCATCACAGGGCGAGCTGTTGTGGGAAAGATCGCGCTACCCGTGGCACTTTGGGGGTGACAGAAACTGGGATAACATCACCAGCCGCATACAGTCGGATGTGTACTGCTCGCACGCCACCCACGGTTCGCTGTCACGGATGATGTACGACGGCAACGGGCTCAACACCCCCTCGGCTGAAGACAAAGCCGACTGGGATGCATATCTGGCTTCGCTGTACATAAACCTGAAATCGAACAGCTGGTGTTCGGACAAAAGCCAACGGGCATATTCTCTGGTGCAGTTTTGTCACACGTGGCGAGTGGCAGGCGTGTTGCAAGCTTTCCGCTGCGACTACCCGGACCCCTCGCTGGGCGGTCTCAGCTACCAGTTTGCCGGGCCTTGCCGAAGCCTGAAATTGCCTCGCGACGCTCTGATCAACATCGAAGATGATAACCGTTGTGGGCCTTCGGATTTCACCTCGCGGTCTACTGGCCGGCATTTTTCGGCGGCCACCGACGTGCCAGCGCGATGTTACCACCGGAACGCGGGCCTGGACCTGCACTTGCTTGTGTGCCGTGCTTACGACAAAGGCCCCAGCCTGCCCCGTTTCATATTCCGGTTTTTGGTCAGTGCCACGCTCACGCGGCAGGGGTTGATGGCGCGAGTCACCGATCAGCTTCTGCTCGCCTACAAGTCGGTGCAGGAAACCGAGGGCGAAGAGGGCGAAAAGACACTGACCGATTACCAGACGGCCGCTATCTGCTGTCTTGGCCACCGCAACGCTTTGCCCGAGTGTGAGCCCTTTTTCTGTGCCGATCCCAGGGACGACAGCGTCTATGTATTAAATGAGTTTCATCTGGCGCCTGACAGGTCGTGGCTGTTGAACTGAGGATGACCACAATGCGCGGCGCCACAACGAGCCGCAAGGAACCCACAGCACACTGGCGAATAAGACGCGGACGTGAGGCGAGGCGAGGCCGGCCTTACCCGGATGTGGACTACCTCCGCTTGCAGCGCAGGCAAGAGCACTTCGCCTACCCGGCCAGTTTCGGGCGAACGCAGGCAGAGCGTTTGGCGGGCGCCTGCTACCAGGCCACTGCCCTGCGGTCTCACCTGCGCCTAGAGCGTCTGATGAAGAACCAGTTTGTAACTGGGCAGATCTGGTACCGGCTGGCTGTAGAGCACGCTCGCCTCCTGCTGCAGTCCTGCGCCTGCTCTGACTCGGGCCTTTACGAGCTGTTGCGAAACCGAGACCCTCGCGCCAACCCGAAGGCCCTCTTGCCGCTGAGCCGCGAGCACAGGGGCTTGGCTTGCCTCGCGCTGGCTTCATTCGGGCAGGAACCCTGGCGGGTGACCAGGGACGATCAGGACCACCTGTACCTGTTCGTGTGGCTCCGGCCGCCTTCGCCCGATGCGCCTGCCCGGTTAGACCTGTCCAGGATGTACGGCGCCTGGCTCTGCCTTCTCTGTTGCCCCGAAATCACCGGCTTCCAGATGAACCGCGCTGGCAGGCTTTGCACGCTCGGGTACAGGCTGAAATGCCTGAGACCCACCGCCGACCCGTGCCAGGGGCTCGTGCCGTCAGGGCCCCCGCCGCCTCGGCCCGCCCCGCCTCAGCCGACAGGCGACGAAGACCCGCAGCCTGCTCCACACCACAGGCCGCCTCTGGACGAACGAGAAGAGTATTTACAGGCCTGCGTTGAACACTTCAAAGGGCTTGGGGACAATTGATAATCGTTGTCCTTCTTCTTCTTCTTCTTCTTCTCCTCCTCCTCCTCCTCCTTCGTCGTCCTCCTCCTCCTCCTCGTCCCCCTCGTCCCCCGCATCTCCTTTCTCCTGCAAGAACGGCAGGTAATGGTTCTGGTAGAATGAGACTAGCCTAGGCAGCTCCACCCGTTCCCAGAACGGCCTGTCACGCGGCACCTCGACTACAGCCAAATCGGCTATAGTGTACACGACCAGCAAGCATATCTCCCTGCGCGCCAGTTGTAGCTGCCCCTGCACCTGGTAGTAGTAGTCGTGCCCGGGGGCCAGACTGAGTGCCGAGCGGCTTCGGCCCCACCGCCTCGCAGGAAGGGCACCAGACCGGGGTTGATCTTCCGGTACCTTGCTGAGTACGGGCATTTCACCTCCACGATCCGGCGCTCGTCCAGGATGCCATCGGGGGTGGCTCCCAGAAAAGGGAGTTTGGGCAAAACGAAGAGGCCGGCCGGAAGCACGGCCTGGGCGTGCCCGCGGGCGCAAAACCTTTTGAGAGCTGCCCGTTCATAGCGCATGCCGTGGGCCACGGCAGGCACGCGACTCAAATCGCTTGTGGCGTAAAGGCTTTGGCACATGGCCATGACATTGGCGCGAGGTCCCATTTTGCAGAGCCTGCCAAACCTTGAGGCTGTGAGACGTCGCCTCCTGGCGCGGAACCAAAGCCTGCTGCCCGCCTGTCGCCTGGTGTTTTTTTCTAATTTGTCTGCCCAGCCGCTATGCTCTGGTCCACTCATCCCTGCCCCGCGGAAAGATGGGCCTCCGAACGGCAGCTAAATAAGTCTGGGGGCCTGCCCGTGCCCGTGCTATATAAGGCTCGGAGATCGACCGGGGTCCGGCCCAGAGTCAGCATGGACTTCAAGCAAGACACAGCGAACAAGACAAAGACCCACGACGACAACTGTGTTGCTGCTGGACGATGAGGAAGTCGACAGTAGTTGGGCCGACCTGGTAGAAGCCGAAGAACAAAGAAGTGACCGGCCTAGGCACGCGCAAGCCACTGCAGCGGAGGCGGCAGCGAAGGAGGAGGAGGAGACGACCACGACGGGATCGCTGGCCCCGAGGCCACCTCGGACACCCGGCGATGGCCACGAGCCAGGGCCAAAGCCAAACGCAACCGAGCGCGGCCCAGACCAGGCCGCCGAGGGTCTCCACAATTGCCTGCGTGACATAAAGCAGGAGTTGGTCGAACTGAAGCAGTATCTGGCACCGGAGGCTTCCAACAGCGATGACAAGGATGATGCCAGATGCCAGGCTGGTGTTTGCTGACAGACAAACCTGGGGTGGCCTCAAAAAACGTAACCTGTTGCCCGGCGCCCGTATCCGGAAAGTGTGGTCACCCCGCATCAGCCCGAAATCCGTAACGGAGCTGAAGCACGTGGAGCGTCGTAGGATACGCACGGTTCTTATCATGTGCGGCATGGAAGATTACTGGAGCGATGGGGCATGGCGCCGGACAATCGAGTCGCTCGAAAAGTTTGTGACCACAGCGATGAAGTGGTTTCCAGACGCAAACATATTAGTGTGCAGTCTGCTAGCTCACCCGAATGCAGACTTGGAACCGGTGGGATATATAAACCGCTCCCTGGCTCGACTGTGCAGTGACTATCCTCGGCTGGTGTTTGTTGACAACAGCTTTTGTCATCACCTCAGGCGTAACTTGTTCCAATCGGACGGCTTCACTCTTTCGGCACCCGGCCTAGAGGTAGTGGGCGAAAATGTGCGCCGGTGTTTGGAGAAATGTTAATAGCTATTTCGGAAGTGTGATTCGGTTTTGTGTTTGCAATAAATTTTAAAAATGTATTTAAAATGTGTAGCCTATATAGTTTATTTCTGTACAATTGCTTGTTTAATGTGTTTACTGTCTACCTACCTACCTACCTACCCCTACCTACCTACCTACTCTTCATCCTAATGACAAAGTAGGCTATACACCTGCATGTGGTTTTCCCACCATAATTGACTGACCACAGTAATTAGCCGATGCTATAATGTATGTCAGTTTTGTACACTCTGATTAGATGCATCCAATGGAATATGACATCATAGTTTAGCTCATTGACTTCATTTGGTAAATATTTTCCTTCTCTTTGGACATTTGAGCATTCAAGCTTAAAAGTCCAGCTGAAAGTTGTCATGTTAAACTTGCCAGCTTAATGTTATTTTGGTCCATTAAGCCATCCTTACTATTATCCTATTATTATTTACATTTGTGATAGTTGCATGAGTATGATATTACATATTTTATTATTATTATTATTTACTGATGCATATAAACTGTTACTTGGTGTTACATAGTTCCTTGTTTTTTAGCAATGTAATTAGACACTTATTGAGTGTGCTCAATCAACCCCGCCAAGAGTCACTCACAAGTGTAAAGTCTAGTAAATGTATTCTTCAAACTCTCTTTATTTGACCAGTAGCTACATTTTTAAGGCACCTTAAATAGTCAATTCTGTAATTATTGTCAATTTAAACATCATCATCATCATCATCATCATCATCATCATCATCATCATCATCATCATCATCATCATCATCATCATCATTTGTGAGTACAGCATCTTTATACACCACATACAGACTGTGTTGTTCATTGCTCATCCTTTCACCGCATACGGACCAGACCATAATAGAACTTATTCAGGGTTCCTAAGACGTTTAGAAACAAATCCCCTGGCTGGCCTTTTCAAAAAGCACCTTTGTTACCAATATCCATTCTTATGATTTGGCTTCTTCCGTGCCCATCGCCCATCATGGGACTTTCGGGGTGGTGATCTATTTTAAAATGGGATCCTACTCCATCGGGCTCAGCTCAGGCTCTGCCAGACTCAGCTCCGGCGTTGCCGGGCTCTGCAGGGCCCAAGCTCCTCCATCGGGTTGTGGGTTCCGGCTACGGTGGCCTTCAACGGAAGAAGCTGCACTTTTGCTCTTGGGCGGAGCGGGTTGGGCTCCACCGGGTTCCTCTGTTGGGCACAGGTTCTTCCCGGATACGCTCAGATTGGGCTCAGCTCAGGCTCTGCTGGGCTCGGGCTCGGGGTTCGGGCTCTGCTGGGCTCGGGCTTGGGGTTCGGGCTCGGGGTTCGGGCTCGGGGTTCGGGCTCGGGCTCGGGTTCGGGCTCTGTCTGTTAACAAAGGGCCTCTTCAAAAGAGCTTCTTCGGCCAGCTAACTGAAATTTTTAGGAAGAAACGAGACCATTTAAGGCCCGATCTGCAATGCCACCAGCTAGGTTTTTATGGCAACAACGCGGAGAAAAAAAGAATGGCCCAGGGTGGCAGCAGAGGCGGCAGTGGCAGAATACGAAGATGATGAAGAAAAAGAAGAAAAAGAAGAAAAAGTAGACGATGATGATGAGATATGATGATGATGATGATGGATGCTCTGATTGCGATTTCTTCCGAAGAGTTGTGGTGGCTTCAGTTTCTGGACCAGGTCCTCTTGTCCAGCGTTCGACATCTTGAGTACCTGTGGGCAATGACCTTGACCTCAGCCCTCCAAATGTTGCCAAGGCTGCAGGCCTCAAGGGATTGGCTGCTCCGATTTCAAGAGGGCGACCCTTGGCGACAACTGCTTGAACGCGACAAAGACCGCTATCAGATCGCCTATTATGCTTATCTCATACTGCCTCGCCTGACTCACAACCTCGCCGAAAGCGAGCGCATCCTACGCAACAGCGAGAATGATGACGACTACCGGGGGTCTGTAGCAGAGCTGCACAATTGCTGTCCACATTTCTCTGTCCAGGTGCCCTCTGTAGATGAGTCTGGGCCACACAGCCTCCACACCCTGCAAGAGGTGTTGGAAACTTACAACAGGCTGTTTTTTCTTTGGCCTGTATTGCCCAGGGATCGCCTAGAGGCTGCCCTGGGCTCGCTTGAGCGATATATGGGCAACTGTTACGGGACCTATACGGTCGTGCCTCCTTGGCTGCACGAGGCCGACCAGCCTTGTATCCTTTGCCACAGGCAGGCTCTGGTGTCTGGCGGCAACGGTATATTCGAACAGCCGAGGGGAGGCTGGCGCTGTCAGCATCTGGTTCGATTGCTGGAAGCCGAAGGCGAGGCCTCCGGCGAACCAGAGTGGACAGAGGAAGAGGATGAGGAGGGGAGCCTGTTCAGGCTGTTTTTTGAAATGCATAGCGGATCGGATGCAGATCCGCTAGGCCAGGACGCCAGCGAATATGCCTACTGGACGCAAGAGGGGGGCGGGGAAAATATGGCCGGGCAATCGTACAGGAAGCTGGAAGAGTTGTGGGACAGGGCTGACTCGTACCTTTCGGCCAGGGGCCTGCGCGATATGAAGGGCATCGAAACGGCCGGCTTTTCGGCATACGTGGGCGTGCCCGGCATCAGCAAGCCCCGTTTCCTGGCCTTGCTGGAGAAGAATATCAGGTCAGAAATTCACGACCGTTACCGTTTGTCCGATCCCGATGTTTACGGGCATTTCTTGCGCCAGCTGGAAGATACGGGAGGAGACTCAGCTGCGGGTGCGCAACAAGGTTCGCGCCAGCAGGACATCCCACTCCTGAAAAAGATGCGAACCGACCCCTTTTCGGTGTCAGCAGATCAGCTCAGGCAGTTACAACAGCTCCAAAACGATGCCAGCAGCAACAGGTCTAAACTGTGGGATGTGGACAACCTGAAGGGCATTGTGGCCAAATCAAAAGCGACCTACGCCAACTGTTACCTGACCCCTCTGCTAGGATCTGGGATGGCCGAACTGGGGTTCGCTTTTCGAAAGGCCCTGTTTGCCGAACGGGTGTTTTTTGAGACCACCGAAGAGCTGGTGGGTGAGGTGGGGCCGGGCCCAGATCTGGCCCCAACGGATCTCGATTACATGAAAGGCAAACAGTTTACAGCCAACGCAGTGCGCCAGTTTGGCCTGGACGAACAGCTTTACTCGCTGGTGGCTCCGCCTCATTTCAATGCCTACAACTACAAACAGTGCAGGTTGCGCCACAGGGCGGCATTTGCCCTGGCCGCTTACAGCCTGGGCATCCGGCCCCATCAGATAGCGGCGGTGGAGTCTTTTGCACGTTTCGACCGGTTCGTGGGCCTCAGGTTCTCAGAACAGATCCTGACACACCTGTCGAAGCCCGCGAGCGAAGGGCGAGGAGGCCTGGGTGCCCCGCCCTCGTCAGCCCACGACCTGTTTCAGAGCGCCGCGCAGATCATTGTGCTTGTTTTCCTGCACAACATTTCATCGTGCGGGGGCGTGAAAGTTGACCAGATCAGCCGAGTGGACGACCCCGACCAGCTTCTGGCGATCAGAGGGAGGCTCGGCGAGGATGAGCACGGGGACAAGACGGCCTACAATCTGCGGCCGGGCCTGTATGTCACCTGGCGCCAAGACAGGCCGTTCTTTCTGGTGACACCGGGCGGAGGGCCCGAGGGCCGGCGGGCCCGCGTGCTCTGTCACCGTAGCCTGCCGAATCTCTTGAGGGCGGCCTTTGCCTATTAAAACGCGACTGGGGGCACACGCTATATGCGTGAACCATCATCACCACCACCACCACCACCACCACTACCGATGGAACACCACAACAAGCTGGCTCTACCCAACAGGGGCTCTTGGGAAGTTGACCCGCTCACCTACATAGGGCTGACCGAGAACGGTGTGCTGCGCGACTTTATGACGCTCATTGACCGCGAGGCGCAAGAGTACGGGCAGACGGGCATGGTCGATTTTGAGTCGGTCTACCCGAGGTTCTTGCAGAAGATAATACGCCTGTTTGTGTTGACGCAGAGCAAACGGCTGTCAGAGAGGCCGCTCGGGCAAATCGCCGTGCCTTTCTTCACACCCGACCTTCAGCACTGCGAGGCGATACTGTCCGATTTTGAGGTGCATGTGGTCCCAATCGCTGGCAAAAGGCGCCCGTCCACTATCGGCGTGAGGAGCTGTTCTTTTCACATGCGCAAAAAGGCAGTGAAAGAGACCATCACCTGCGGGGTGGACCTGGAACGTAGGCTGATCGTGGAGGCGCATGAAAAAACGCAGCACATGCTGACCTTGACCGAACATGAGCGAACCGCGTTCCAGAAAACGGTGGGCGCCCAACTGATGAAACGGGTGCGGGACAAACTGAAGGCCTGGGCCGAGTCTCTCAGTCTGGGCACCATGGACGCCTTCCTCAACTATCTGGTGGCCCACAACCCCACGCTGAGCGCCACGCTGGTGCTGCAGCACTGTTGTCAGGCCAGGCTCTATGCCGGGGGCAGGTCGGAGCCACACCGTCGGATGGACATCCTGAACAAGTACATAAAAAATGTAGAGATGTTTAGTTTCGCCGTGAACAAGTTTCCACAAAACTTTTTGATTCACCTGAACGAAACCAAAAACAGCCTGCCCACGCCCTGTTCCGACGCGGCCTCGGACGCCAACGACATCCACACGGACGGGGGGGCGGTGGACTCGCTGGCCCTGTGCGGGCCCTGGACCAGGAGCAGGCTGCAGAAGGCCGCGACGGCCTTCGGAGCGGACGCCTTGGTCAGAACCGTGACGATAAGAACATCGCCCAAAGCGCTGGTGAACACACAGGAGGACTACCTGCATAACACCACGAGCCTGAACGTGATAGCTACAGACCTGACGAGTTCTGGCGGCACAGCGGCGGGCGGCGGTGGCGTGTCCACCATGACTAACTCCAACGTCAAGGTCATTTATGAGCCGCCTGTGGGCCCGGCCACAGCCACGGGCCGCTACTGGACGCTGAACGCTGGCACCACGGTCGTGGACGACACCAGCGACATCTACAAAACCGCAACTCTGGAGCTAAAATCCAACCCGCTCATCAACGAATTTGAGGCCGACTTTTACACTGTGCTTGGACACATCGGGCCCTCGGCGGAGGCGAAGCGTGTCTTTAAGGGCCTGCACTCTTCCTCTCACAACAAGGAGGACCTCTGTTCGCCGCCCATGTCTATCGGCCAGTACGATCACATGGGAGCCGTAAATTATGTGGATTTTGCAGAGGCGGCTGAGTTTTTTGTCAAGAGGGCCTTGCCGTGGGTACGCGCCAACGTGCGGCTCAGCGCCAACAAGGAGCCCCGCCTGCACGCCGCCTACAAATCCCTTAATGCGCGGTCCTCTTCAGAGGCCAGCAAAAGCCGGCTGCAGATGGACGAGAACAATTACGCACGTCCCCGGCACCACAGAGAGCTGGCGCTAGAGCTGCACCCGTTTTTCGACTATTCGGTGTCGCATGACGGCAAGGGAGACGTTGTGCTGACCGCCGAGCCCAGGCTCGTGCTGGGCAACGTGCCCCCGTACCTGTGCCCGCCCCGGGTACACATCCTACGCGGCAGGCAGCTGTTCGCGCGCTACATGGAGGACGAAGAGCAAGGGCACGTGCTGAAATCGGCCCAAGAACTCTTCGGTCTGCTCCAGGACAGCGTGTACAAGAGCCCGGACGCCGAGCTGGCACTGCTGGGCCCCACCAACCCGGACGAGAAGAAGGACGGTCAGCCTGACCCGCTGAAGGCCTACGAGGATAAATGCGCTGAGAAAAAGCTCTTCCCGTATCCATTTTTCTTTGACTGGCTGAAAAGCCACCACAGGGGCCTCGACGCTCAATTCGAACGTCTTTGCAAGCTGCTAGACGCTCTGGGCCGCACGCTGACCGGCCTGGCCACTGGAGTGCCCATCAAACACCACCGGCACATCCACCCGGCCCTGGACAAGAACTGTTATACGGTGGGCATGATTAACAAATTTGCCTGCGTGCGAGGCTTCCTCTTCGAATATGTCCTGGTGCCGGCCATCTGGGGAACCACCTTAAAGCCGACCGGTGTGAAGCAGCCCGCGGGAATCAGCAAAGGGACCGCCGAGTTTGCCTACCCGCACGTGGTGGGCGACCCCTGCAAGCGCCTTGTGCACGAGTCCCTCGACCTGTTCCCCCGGGTGGTGTACGTGCCCGTCTGGCACCGCCCGCCCAACAACAAAAAGGGGACGGCAGACGGCAAGGCTTTCTTTGACGCGCGCTTTCGCATGGACGCCTCTGACGTGTCCGAGGAAGAGCGAAAAGGTCTGCAGCTTTTTAACGGCAACTTTTACCTGGCGCTGAAGGCCCTTCATGAAGAGCCAGGGGTCTGCGCCCGAGACCTTTTGGCCGCCCTGCTCTCTATGACCCTGTTCAACAACCCTCTGACCTGGTGGCTGGGCAAAGATCACGTCCACCCGGGCGTGGCGCTGACGCTGGTGAAACGCGAACGGTTCGTGACCGAAGACTTGCTCCTGTGTAAGAAGCATGGAGAGCTGATGTTCTTCGACAACCCGCACATGAGGAAGGAACAGACGCCCCCCGGCAACGCCACGCGCATCGAGTCGGACGCGGACTTCACGTTGGGCTTCATGAAAAACTCCCTGTCACCGACGGGCTTCAACGCCGTTGCGGCCTCGCTGGTGGATCCCCTCACCGACATGGGCCTGGCCCTGGAGACCATGTCCGACCCGAAATACTTCCATCCCAGCCTGATCAAGAAGACCGTGGCTCTGTCGACCTCAAACGACTGTCACAAGCTGATCTCCGAGCTACTGCAACGCGACGCCAACTCCCAGTCGTCTTCGAACCAAGGATATGCCCAGGGAAAGCGCAGGACGCGGGCCGCCATCGTGCTCACCCCGGCCTGCGCCAACCTGCGCAATTTCAGCCAGCCCGGCAACCCGCGCGGCCGCTCCTCCTGCTACAGCAACTGTTGCCCGGAGCTGGAGCCCGAGGCGGCCATGTGGGACCACAGCGTGGCCGATCCTGGCTCCACGAGCGGCGACAGCACCTTTAACCCGTGGGCCTCACAGAAGTACTCATTCTCGCACGAGCTTTACAGGGGCCAGTTCAGCAACGAGAGCTGCCCGCTGACCGAGGTGAGCCACTATTTCGACCCGCCCCCGGTCTACAAACGGGGAGGCCTGCTGGACAACCTGGAGAGCGACTACAGGTACAACGCCGACGTGGGCTCGGCACGCAGCGTCGCCGAGGAACAGCGCACGTCGGTGGCGGCCCAGCTTCGCGACCGCAAGCCTTCCGAAACGCTAGGCGTCGCTTTCACGCGCATGAGCTTCACCGACGACCTGGTCGAGCGAGATTTCCAAGAGCTGGTGAAAAACGACTATGGCCGGGGATGCAACCGTTTCCAGTGCGTCTACAAGAACCATTCGTACATCATCCCGGGCGGAGGCCTGCTGGGCAGGCTAGACCATGGCGCCGATTTTGCCCCTTCGGCCCTGAATTATTTAAACCGCTGATGAGCGAGCCGCCGACAGGCCAAGGGCCATGGCCACGCAGGACCTCGCGCGTCCTTTTTCGTTTCGGGGCCTTTTCACCCCGCTGGCAGAGGCAGACGACTGCGGCCGCATAGGGCTTAGGCACGGGGACACGTTCGAGGAACAGATGGCGCACCTTCAGTGCCATGTGTACTCGCCGGTGGTGGGCCAGAGGGCGGGCGAACCAGGAGACAGCGGGCCGTGTTGCCTGCGTACGGCAGGCGGGCCGGGCCGGCTGGTGGACGTGCTCAACACCGGGCCCTTTGAGCTGGCCGTGGGCCAAGAGGTGGCGCTTATCGCCCCGTTCGTCGAACGGCTGCGCTACTGCCTGCGAGAAGACGGAGGGGCTAGCCTGTTTAGCTTTCCGCTAACCGTCGCGTACCAGGAGGCGGAGAAAGCCTGCCTTTACTACAACGCCGTGAAAATGGCCTCCCTGGCCTGGGCGGACAAGAGGCCCGACTCGTCTCTGCTTCTAGAGTACCTGAGTCCCCGCGTCGGCGACTGGGCACGGCCCATAGCCGAGGCTGCGATGGCAGAAAATGCCCAGCTATACAAGGTCTCCGCCATAGAACTGAGCCACCTGTGTGACGTGGCCGTGGGCTTTCACGCCCTGTTGCCTCACCTGCGAGGTTGGCTGGCAGACGCTCTGGGGCCGGGCGAGGCCGCCGAGGACAGCGCCCTGCGGCTCGCAAATGCGGTGAAAACATTTTGGCCGGCCGGGCCGAATACCGGCACCGCAGCCGCCAGCGACCAGGAAGCCTTAGGCGCCGTGACCGATTTGCTGGGCGCCCTGAAAACGTGGCGCAGCCAGCTGGAACTTAAACCCGTCGGGCGGGTGCACAGAAAAATGTCAGATTCCAGAACAGTGGGCCCAGGGGAACCGTTTGAAATTCTTCTGTACCGCTGAAAAAGCAAAATTCTACACAACCTTCTGGCCCTAGTACAACTGGTTGGGTCGGCCCGGACCCCCCCTCCCCCCGACCTGACCGGCCCGGCCTGGACTGGACCGGACTGGCTGGCTGGCTGATATAGTGCTCTCGTTGACTCTTGCCTTACATCCCTTCTTCTCTCTCTCTCTCAATCTCTCTCTCTCTATGGCTGGCTGGCTGGCCGATATAGTGCTCTCGTTTACTCTTGCCCTACATCCCTTATTCTGCATTCTCAGCCAATATGAGAGCCCTCTGGGTTCCTGCAGGGCCTTTTATATCCCCTGCCTGCTGGTGGCAAAGCTAGAAAAGAAACAAGTATGCATTGTTGAATTATCATGAAGAGGTATGATCATACAAAAACTAGAAGTACATTTTGAGCATTAATTCTACTTGTCTCAGCATATAAACAAAATTTGTAGTTTCCCTAACTTTAAATCAAATAAAGGGCCTTCTATATTTGGCCCGATTGCTTTTGAAATGTTGTAAGGGATTTAACAGACATTTAGCTATGGGAGGAAAACTCTTTTCACGTAACCAGTCTCAGGGCAGACCAGAGCAGAGCAGTGTCACTGGCGCATCGAGGCCGCATAACGGCTATGCAGGCCCCTCAGGAAAACGTTGTCGTCGTCGTCCTCCTCCTCCTCCTCCTCTCGCATCATCTTACGGTAGGCTTTGAAACGGGCGTTGCCACGAAAGGCGTCCGTCGCTCGCAAAATGGCTCCCAGCATGCAGGGCTCACGGAAAAAAGCTGGCTGGTCCACGCGGAGCTGGCCCGTTACGAAAAGCCAGGCCACAAGCATCAACGGGTAGTGATAATAATGGACACCGCCTCCGCCTCCCCCCTCATCCTCCTCGTCGTTGTCGTCAGGTGGGGGCGGGGGCCTGTAACGAACGCAGTCGAACCTCAAAAGCCTGACAACCGAGACCAGGCAGCCCGGGAAAGCCAGGTTGCTTCGCCAGATTCTAAAGTCTTTGCCCAACCATTTGCGTCTGATCACGGGCAAATACACCATCTCATCTTCAGCCGAAGACAGCTCTTGCGCATCCAGCCCATCGGCCAAGGGAAGCAGCTCATTTGCGATGCGCGATGACACGCAGCGCGCAAGCAACCTTACCGGGCCCGTTTGCAGGTCCTCCATGTTCTGCTGCCACAGCAGAACATTGACGAAAAACTCGAAAAGCTGCAGCCCGATGAGCCGAAGGTGGGGCTTGTGGGCAGGCTTGATCCTGTTGCCAGGCTCTAGCAGCAGATCGGCTAGCAGGCCGTCCAGCTCTTTCCTGTACTCCAGCCTGTCGGAGCGGTAGTGAACCGTGAGCCCCGGGCAGAGGCTGGCCAGCGCCATGTGTCCCTCGGCCTTGCAGCAACGCCTTTTATATATCGGCCATGGGCTGCGCCCGTGCCACCCCTCTGTGCCTCTGCCGAGGCCTAAGGCCTAACATGGCGTGGTAGAACAAGTCATAACACAGCCTGTCGTCATTAGTACAGCGGGTGCCGTAAATGAAAAATCCATTGGCCGGCAGACAGTCGCCGCCAAACAGAGGGGACAGGTGCTCGACCGGCAGCGTTTCGTCAGGCTGCAAGAGCTGTCGGGCGCAGAGGCTGACCGATATCAAACGGGCCAGGCAAATCTTGGCCACGCGCTGGACCATCGAACTGCCAGGCAGCCCGCGGGCGGGTTTGGCCAGGCGGCTCGTTTCCCTGCAACAGGTCGCATACAGGTCGACGAAGGCGGGCAGCAGGTCGCCTCTCAGCCGATCCGCGTAGGCCGATCCAGCCCGACGAAACGGTTCCTGGCCGATGTGCTCCAGGTAGTCGAAAAACAGGCAGCCCTCGTCGACGCGGGCCGGGCCGACCGCAGGGCCAAGGTCCAGGCATCCTATGGCCACTGGCAAACGCCGCTGGGCCAGGTATCTGGTGATTGTCACGAACAGATAATCGGCAAACCTGTGTCGCCAGACAGTGGCCTCATCCAGGGCGCTGTTCATCCGAGCCCCCATTGGCACCCCGTGCAACTGGCTCAGAAACCGAGCCCACCCAGCTAGGTATTTGCGCCTGGCCTCTCCCGGATCAGCCGTTTCCTCGGGCGGGTGCAGTTCGTAGAGGCAAAAATAATACTCCGAGGGCGTTAACGGTCCGTCCCGATGAAACCTGGTCACAGGCGGAGGCGGCGGGCCGTCCGTGGGCCAGGCAAATGCCGCGCCCAGCTTCCAGCGGGACTTGATCACAGAGCCCTCAGCTCGCAGCCGGCCGATCAGGCGCTCCGCCTCGGTGAGCACCTCGATCAGGCTCGCCTCCTCCGCCTGCGCCTTCGCCGACAGGCCGGGCCCGCCTATCGACCAGACAGCTTCACTGTGGGGCACGCACCCGTTTTCTGTCTCTGCGCACGTCCACAGGCCGCCGTCTGGGGCCAATTTTGCCAGGACCTCCAAGCCGGCCGTGGCTTGGCGACGCGTCCTCAGCCTCCCGCCCGAGGCGGCCCGTTCAACGCACGGGCGACCCGACCGGCGCTTGGCCGCGACACCGTCCGGGAAGACGGGCGGGCTGGTGGCCAGTCGGGCCGTATACCATTCAGTGATCTCGGCTCTCGCCGAGATAGAGGCCGAGTGAACGGTCAACATAAACCCGTCAAAAAATGCATACAGGCAAAAAGGGGACACAAAGAAACGATGGCCACCTGGCTGGACCACGATTTCGCGTGACCCCATTCTCACCCTGCTGCTTTGGGTGCGGCAGGCCTCGTAAAATAGCCGCAGGCCGTCGACATCGCGTCCGTTTAGGCGCCTCCGGATCCTGTCCAGAAGGGCGGGTAGCCCGCGTTGGGCTCGTTCGCCCGATGGAGGGAATAGCAGGCAGGCCAAAACGCCTGCGCTCCGGCCCGGCTGCGACCACTGGACAAGGCTACCGCCGCTGAATTTGCCGTAAGGGCCAAGGTCACAGTGGGGCAGAGCAACTCGCACCCGCGACAGGAGGTCTGGGTCCAGCCATGCTTTGGGCGCGCAGTTTACCTGGCCCTCTTCTGCCAGAGCCGTGGCGCCTGCAGTTTTGTCGCAGCAAAATGCGCCTGCGTGGGCATAATTATCTCGGCTGAACACGCACTGGCCCACCAGCCATTCGCACCCGTAGTAGAAACACAGTTCTGTAAAAAATTGGTGCACTGCCGTAAGCAGGTGTCCTGCAGCATGCTCCTCGCGCCACTTGAGCTCGTTGAGCCGGGCCGACAGCCGGCAGACGTGGCCTCCGTCGCTGTGACGGCAGTTGAGCAGGTTGGTCAGGTCGGTCAGCATCATGCTCTTCAGAGGAGGTCCGTGGAGCTTGCTGATGTTGATGGTACCTTTGTGGTACTGCACGTCCAAGCTGGTGTGCTGGTGAGCTGGCAACGTGGACGCTACTCTGTGCGTGACCCTGAACGCCGGGAAACTGGGCACAGGTTTGGCACGTTTCCCGTACAAAAGGCTACTGTCGTTGAACAATTTCCTGTAGCGTTGCCTGTAGCTAGACTGGTTCAGTATGCCATGCAGATCAAGCGTGTAACAGCTGTTGCTGGTGCGCGAATCGTTGAGCAACACAGGGCCAGTGGGTAGCGCGCCCAGCGGGCAAGACGCCCGTGTCAGCCTGTCCAAGCACATGGACAGGCTGTGCAGTGTCTGATAGTAGCGCTCGCCGCTGACGTTGGCGTTGAACACGAGCTGGCCAGATCCTCCCCTGGCCTCCGGGCACCTGTACCTGGAAAACGTGCAAGGGTCCAGAGAACTGCGGAAGGCCAACACCTCTTTGACGAAAGAGGAGCACAGGTTGTTGCTATGGACGCTTACAACCGAACGGTACCAGCCCGGGTACGGGAGCCACATGGGAAAGGTGAGCACTCTGTTTTTGTTGACTAGGTTGAAGCGGTACTCTCGCCTCCGCGCTCTGACCCGGAGTACCCGGGGGTCGGTGTCGGGTGGCTTGCTCCTGCCAACATTCGGCCACGAGAAGGAGTCCAGCCGTTTCTGAGCGCCAAGCCACCGGCGCGTCATCCCAGCCCAGGACAAATCAGGCGGGCGCCCGGAGGGGGCTTGCAACAGCGGCAGGGCCTGGCGGCTCCCCAGACCCAACAACAGCAACGCATCTTTGAGCAGGTCCAGGTCGGAGAACACTATATAATGGCGGGGGCCTCGGCCGTCGCCCAAAACGTGCAGGCAGCCATCGCACATAGGCTGTCGGCCAGAGGCCCGGTCTCGCTGACAACAGACGACCACATGGTCGGCGTCAATTTTAAGTGGCGCGGTTTTGCGAAAAACCATGCCTGTCTTGCGCCTTATACCCGCCGCCGGTGCCAGGCGGGTGGCGGCCATGCCGTGATGCAGGAGTTTCCCGAACCAGTCAGGCGGTACATGGTTGGCGGCCCCGGTGCTCATGAGGGTCTGAGGCCCCGAGCCAGCGCGGCCTTCGCCAGCATGCGTGGCCTCCAGGTGACGGACCACGCAGGTCAGTGGCAGCGGTCTCTGGCCTCCGTCGGCCGCCGCGCACACCAGCGCCACCGTGTTGGCGAACAGGTGGCTGTCGGAACAGGCGGAGCACAGGCAGCCTAGAGGGCTCCCTTTTGTGGTCCCCACATAGTCATCCGGTGGGCCGGCAGCGGTCCAGCGAAGCAGGCAAACAATCGGGTCAGGGTAGGGCCGCCCCGGGAGGTATGCTTCGGCGCACGGTTTGGCATCCAAAAGGTAACGCACTATGTGATCTGGCTCCATGAAAAACGACGCGTATTTCAACAGGTGAGCATGGCCGAAGGGGCAGTAGTATTCCCGCCTCCTCGGAAGCTCACAGCTTTGCTGTAAGCCATCGGCAGCGACAGCCATGGAGGAGCTGTCGAGCAGAAGCGAAACGTTCTCGGGTCTGTGAGGAAACTGGACCAGCTTCGTGTCCCGAGGCCTGGCGCACCAGAGAGGCAAAATCACCTTGGACAGGAGCAGGTTCATCGCAAAAGTATGAAAGGGCCGTGCTCCCTCGGCCAGCGCCCGTCTCAATGCCAGCACGTTTTCAAGATTCCCTGCCATTCGCTCAAGAAACACGCGGCCCGTGGGAAAATCGGTGTACGTGGCCAGTACGGCCAGGAACAGCGCCGTGAGAGGGCCCAAGAACATACTTCCGCTATCTGGCCTCCTGGCCTCTGGGCCGCCGGCTTTATGCATCCGGACGAGGAGGCGGGCGGGTGGACGGTCGCGCTGCTAACTCCCGCATAGCACCATAACACCGGCAGCAAGTCAAGTACTGACAGTCAAGTTCAGTAGCGATAACACGAGCATTATTCCAGTAAGTTGTAATATTCAGTTACAAAAAATTCTCCTACCTGGAATACTATTTCTCTTAGCATTGGCGCGCACACACACACACACACACACACACACACACACACACACACACACACACACACACACACACACACACACACACACACACACACACACACACACACACACACACACACACACACACACACACACACACACACACACTTCTTCCGTCCCAGCTCCCCTCCATGCAATGTGTCTTTGTCCTGCTTCTGCCCTCCCTGCTCCCCTCCATCCGAAAGCATAGAGTGCAAATAAAATATCTGGCTTTGCGCTAGCGAGCCCATAAGTTGAGTTGAGTTGAGTTGAGTTGAATTGAGTTGCTGAGTCTTTTAAGAGGGGGAGCAGAGAAGGAATAAATTCTTTCTGGGGGGATAAGAAACGGAAGAAGCCCAAGTTCTCTGGGACCAGGGGGCCTAAAGGTAAAAATAAAAGTAATGGGCAATAGCAAAGGTAACAGTAATAGGCAATAGCAAAGGTAACAGTAATGGATAATAGCAGAAGTAACAGTAATGGACAATAGCAGTGAATCAACATTTAAAATATTTCTCTGGATTATACTTATGTGTAAATGTTATATTGATGTGTTTGTGGTGTTCTTAGGGATGTAAAGGATTCAATAATTTTTGGATTAGATACTAGAAAATATCAATTATTATCCAGTTGTTTTTTCTATGCAAACTTGATATTCTTTTCTATCGTGGTTCAGTTAGGTTAACTCCTATACAAAGGAACTGCTGAGGTTGTGGAGAGAACTATTAGGTAATATTGAATGGGTTGAATGAACCTTGCATGTAAAGTGAATCAACATTTAAAATATTTCTCTGGATTATACTTATGTGTAAATGTTATATTGATGTGTTTGTGGTGTTCTTAGGGATGTAAAGGATTCAATAATTTTTGGATTAGATACTAGAAAATATCAATTATTATCCAGTTGTTTTTTCTATGCAAACTTGATATTCTTTTCTATCGTGGTTCAGTTAGGTTAACTCCTATACAAAGGAACTGCTGAGGTTGTGGAGAGAACTATTAGGTAATATTGAATGGGTTGAATGAACCTTGCATGTAAAGTGAATCAACATTTAAAATATTTCTCTGGATTATACTTATGTGTAAATGTTATATTGATGTGTTTGTGGTGTTCTTAGGGATGTAAAGGATTCAATAATTTTTGGATTAGATACTAGAAAATATCAATTATTATCCAGTTGTTTTTTCTATGCAAACTTGATATTCTTTTCTATCGTGGTTCAGTTAGGTTAACTCCTATACAAAGGAACTGCTGAGGTTGTGGAGAGAACTATTAGGTAATATTGAATGGGTTGAATGAACCTTGCATGTAAAGTGAATCAACATTTAAAATATTTCTCTGGATTATACTTATGTGTAAATGTTATATTGATGTGTTTGTGGTGTTCTTAGGGATGTAAAGGATTCAATAATTTTTGGATTAGATACTAGAAAATATCAATTATTATCCAGTTGTTTTTTCTATGCAAACTTGATATTCTTTTCTATTATTGGTTCAGTTAGGTTAACTCCTATACAAAGGAACTGCTGAGGTTGTGGAGAGAACTATTAGGTAATATTGAATGGGTTGAATGAACCTTGCATGTAAAGGAATACATGTAATTGTTGGCTCCACATTAAACCTTCTCAGCAGATAATAGTGGTTGTTCTAATAGCACTAAAATTAGTAGGCCAGTGCCCCCAGTAGTACCAGCAGTACGGGCTCCTATTAAAGAAAGGTCGCGGAGGCCTCCCTGGCTACCTCCGCCGCTGCCCGCCCGGTGGCAGTAAAAAGCGACGGTGGTGCAGAGTGACAATAAGCCTTCCAGCGGAACAGCTGCTTTTCGGGCCAGAGGCTGAGGCGGCTGCCAGGCAGCGTTCGCCTGAGGTTTGGGAGACAATCCGCAAAAAACTGCTCCGCAAACTGAGCCAGCATAAATTCCATAATGCTGTGTGGATTTTCCCCACTGCCGATTCACTAGGAAACATCGACTTTCTGCAAAATGTTTCTGATCTGCCAACCTTTCTGTTTCACTACAGGCAGCTGAAAAGCGAGCTGCGGCTGCAGTGTCGCTGTACCCTGTTCAGGCAGGTACTGGACCAGATTTTAGGTAACCTGCCAGAAGACGCCTTCACCGGCCTGTCACTGGCTCAGAAATTGGAGGCAAAAGATATGACGAAAAGAGCGGCCGCCCACCTGACAGATGGGCTGGCGGCCTACAGTGACCTGTACGATAATTTTCACAGGGCTCTGGACTGGTACCTGGTCCTGGGAGGGTACCCTATGTTGCGAGGACGGGGTTCGCCCCACGGCGAGCCTGCGGTTGTGGTGCCCCGTTTTTCACAGGTCTTTGTATTCTACGATTGCCTTCTGGACGACTACCTGACAGCCGTCTACCGGATAGACCGACATCTGGTGCTGGAGGCTGACGAGGAGGCAGGATTTTTCTTTTTTGATGTGCCAAAGCGCGAATCTGCAAACGGGCAAAGGCTGGTGGGGCCCCTGTCGGACCTGGTGGCGGTCCACGAGCGCCTGCGCCAACGGATCGCCCTCCGGGACAGGGTGGTCGCCGACAATGCAAAATGTCGCCTGGTGGTAGCTGAACAGAGGCCTGCGGCCGGAGACAACGGGCCAGGCTTTGGCCACAACGATGCCCAGAAAAAAGAGTTCGCTTCGCTCAACCGCGACCCCAAAGAATTGCAGGATTTCCTAAGGGCGGCCACGCGCAACATCGGCGGCGGAGCGGACCGGGCAGGAGGCGGGGAGACTGGTTCGGGCCCCTCCTCTTTCGCCTCTCATTTTGAGGCCTGGTTCCAGCAACAGCTCGAGAGCCGCATCAGTGGCCCCCCGGTGGACACAGAGATGCTGAAGAAAACGGTGAAACAAATGAACGCTGTCATAGAGAGACAACACAAAGCTCTGGACAAGGCGCACAAAGACCTGGAGAGCAGCCTCGGGCGCGAACAGGACCTGTCCGGTGACAGGGATGCTCTGCGGTCAAAACTGGAAGGCCTTACGGAAAAATACCGCCATTGGGCACACAGACCGAGCGATGGCCGGCGGGCCCGCGCCACCAGCCCTCTCCCACTGGCCATTACTCGGGTCCCAGCCAACACGAAATACCTGAACGCCAAACTACACGGAGAGCTGCCCGAGGCGGACACTTCTCACTTCGAAGCCTGTTGCCGGACGACGCTGAGCACTGCCTTTTATCTCGTGAGAAAATTCACCGCCCAAGGCACCCACGTTGACATGGTGGTATCCAACCGTACTGTGTGCTCCGTGGTCATCCCTTTCCTGAAGGCCTGCCTGGCCCCTGGAGAAGGCCAACGGGGAGGCCGGCTCCTGCTGGACGGTACCCTCTGCTCCTCGCTGCCCCCCGAAGCCGACCGCGAAGGAGCGCCAGCCGATGTATTCCAGACGGTTTTCGAGGAGGCCTACCTCCATTCCGTGGCAGGCCGGCTTGAGCTAGTGGAGGCAGAGGGTCACGATAAATGCCGGTCGACGTTGTCTGCCACCATAAAATGAGCCCGTAGGTAAGCGGTCAGCTGTTTTTTGGCGTGTCCACGCAAAGTCATAACGGGCTGGATACGGTCGTGGTAATAGTCGAGCCAGAAAGCCATAACCACGGCGTCTGCGCAGAGTTCGGGCTTGAGAGAAGAGCGGCGGGCTGCCAACAGTTTGCAGAGTTGGTCAAAGGTGTTTGGCCTGCTGTCCCAGAATGCCAGGTCGGGCCTGTAGCGGTTTATTTTGCACAGGGCCGAACCGTCCGGTGCAAAATGGTTGAAGGCTGACTCCAGGGTGATATTGGAGAGCAGATAGTCGGGCGCGAGCCAGCCACGCAGTGCGGCCTCTACCACGGTGCGTGGGTCCGAGTAAACGCCAGAGTAACGCGCCAACGAAGCCTCCAGTTCGGCGTATGCCTGCCGGTACTGCCCGAAAGCCATTGTGTCGCAGAGAAAGCAGGGCCTTTTGCCGGGCACGGGGCTAAAGGTCGTCGTCATCGTCGTCGTCGTCTTTGTAGTAGCGGTCATAGTCTTGGCGCCAAGGAGGCGGGGGTTGCCGAGGCTGCAAGCGGAAAAGGGCCTCTTCGGGTGTCAGCACCAGGGCCAGCCTCAACGTTTCCTGGAGCCGGTTTAATAGTTCCCCGAAGCGGCACTCTTCGGCGTCGGAGCCACGCAAAGAGGATGTCATCTTTTTTTGCCGCATTCGGTCTTCTTCGGGCGTAGCTTTCATGCCGGCCCCAGCGGTAGCTCGAGGTGGTGAGGATGCCAGAGGCGGCTCGGAGGCAGGTGGTAGGCGGCCCGCGAAGCCCTCCTCCCCCTCCTCCTCTTCCTTTTTCTTCTTCTTCTTCTTCTTCCTCCTCCTCCTCCTTCTCAGCCCCTCCCCGATCACCTTGCCAAAACCCCCTGTGGCCCCCAGTCGCCCTAGGCGGTGACCATCCGCCAGCCTCTTCTTCCGTCCTCCTCTTTCGGCGGAATTCTGGCCTTCCAGCTCTGCGGCCTCCTACGTCCTGCTGGGCCTGGCCCGCGGCCTGCTGTCCTCGTCGCTCTCCTTCCTGTTGTTGTTTTTCTTCTTCTTCTTCTTCTTTCCTGGGCTGTGGGCAAGCGGGGCGGGTGCGGGCTCCAAGTTCTGGCGTCGTTGTCGCCGCTGCCACCCCAGGGCTGAACGCGTGCGGCCAGGGTTCTGTGCCCCCCTCCTCCTCGGCGGCTGCCGCCTCAGTTTCCCACGCGGTACGCTCGTGAGTGCCCCTCTCACGCGTCCCACGGGGCAGGAACGCTTGCGGCCATGGCTCGGCGTCCTCCTGCTCCTCGGTGGCCGCCTGCGGGGTTTCCCACGCGGTACGCTCGTGAGCTCCCCTCTCTCGAGTCCACCGGGGCCGGAACGCTTGCGGCCCTTTCTTGGCGCCCCCCCGCTCCTCCACGAAGGCCACCGCCTCCTCCGTTTTCTGGGCGGCACGCGAAACGCGTGCAAATCCCTCGTAGTCGCTTCTGAACGAAGGCGCCAGTAAATCTTTAACTGCCATAGGTTCGGCCCGAGGCTTTGCGGCTCCTGCGGGCCTCCTGCACAGGAAACCCAGGGCCAGGGTGCCTTCCAGGTCGACAAACAGCAGGTAGTGTCCGTCGTGGTCGTCGGGAGATACGGGTGGCGCGCCGTCGTTGAACTCACGGGAGATGGCCGCGTCGAGGCCCGGGAAAAGGTGCCCGGTGGCGGAGGCGGAGCCTGTGGCAGTGGCTACAAAACCGTACAGGCCCGCGGCCGTGACCCTGCCAACGAACTGGCCCCGCCCGATTAAGTCGGCCGGGTCAAACGTCACGCGGTAAAAACGTTTAGGCGCAGAGGCCAGCGCTATTTCGGTACAGACGCGCACGCGTATGCCGGTGGCAAAATACAGGGCAGCCAGCCGGTCGAGTGCGGGCACGGGCGACCAAGGGCCCGCCGGGGGCGTTCCCAGGGCGGGCGCCAGAGCCGTGTAGTCTGCAAGTTCAGAAGCGTTTTTGAGACCGCCCGCCAAGAAAGAAGATTTCTGGAGGCGCTGCCTGTTGCGACCGTAAACCGCGGCCAAGAGCTGGGCCGTCGTCTCTAGGCCTTCGTCCGCTGGCACGGGGTCCGAATTGCGGCGGTCCACAAACCGCCCAGCGTCCCCGTCCCGCGGGTAGCGGCGCAGGATGTGAGAAAAATAATGCCCAAACATACGTTTCATCGTCCAGCCCTTTTCGTAGGGCAGGAACGCCAACAGGGACCTGTACTGGTCGAACCCAAAAGTGTGGCGGGCATTTTTCTTGTCCTCAACAAATACCTGGGTGGCTTGGTTGGCGTCGGCCGGATCGAAGCTGAGCAACAGTCGCTCCTGTTCGGCCTCGGAGAAGCCCGGGGGGGCGGGGGCGGCGGGGCCCAGCCTGTGCCCGGAGGCGCGTGCCGCTTCAGGCAGCAGAGAGGCCAGCGCCGAAAGCAGGCCGCCCGGCTGCACGCTCTCCAGTTCAAGCGGCGCGGCAACCCTCTCCCAACCCCGGTGTTGGACCGCGTTGCGCAGAGAGTGTTCCTGCAGCTGCGACCCCGAGCATAGGAGCGCGCTGTTCAGGTCGCCCCACCACTGCGCCACTCGCTCTAGCTCGGCCAGGAGCCCCGAGGCCGGTACGATCACCGTCGTGTTGACGGAGGCCGTTGGCGGCGCTTCGAAGCGGCACCAGCCACCGCCGGGGCCCAGGTAGGCCAGGGTCGAGCGTAGGCTCGCGCACTCTTGCTCAATCCTCAACATACGAGCGTCTAGTTCTGTCAGGCCCGAGGCCAGCTCGTCAAAACTATCCGCCAGCGTGGCATACGCCTCGTAACGGGCGTATGACGCTCGTAAAACCTCAGCCGGGTTTAACACAACGGGCAGCGTCTGTTGCTTGGCGAGCTCTTCCGCCTGCTCCAGCTCAGCCCGGCTCTCCGGCTTGAGCACGGGTGCCAGTTCCCGCAGTGCCAGGAGCTCCAGCCTCGCCCTGGCCTCCTCGTGGTTCTCTCGGACCCGCTGGCAACCGTCCAGGAACTCGTAGAGCGGAAAAAAGTCGGCTTTGCCCCTGAAGAAGAGGTCGCTCTCCGTCCACTGGGCACCGCAGGCAGGAGGCCTCAGCGATTTGAGGCGCGTGTCACACTGTTTGGCAAGCGCCTTGTAGTCCAGCTTGCGGGCCGAAGCACTGAGGCCTCTGGCCCAGTCTTCGGCAGTGGCAGCTTCGCTGCCCTCCAACAGTAGCCGGTACAGGCGCGAGGCCTTAAACAGGCGCAGAGTCTCTAGCCCTCGCTGTTCTTCGGCCTCTTTCTCTTTTTGGGCGCAGGCCTTTTGACGCTTTCTCTGTAACTTAGAGATGCCCTGCGCCAACGACTTCGCCTCTCCGTCATCGGCCAGCAGAGGCAGGCCCTGTGCCAGGCCGCTCGCCAGCGTCTCCAGCCGCTGGCCCGGAATCAGGCCCGGGTCGGTTATCGTTTCCATCTCTTTTAGCTCTCTCCGCGTGTCGGCCAAAAACCGGTTGGCGGCAAGACGCTCGTCCAGCAACTGATCGCCGGTGCCCTGAGGTTGAGACCGCGGAGGCGGAGGCGGAGGCGTTAGCGGAGTCGGGGCCCCGCCTCCGGAAGGGTCAGTCGCCGTGGCCGTCGCCGCCCCCCCCTGCGCCGCCTCTTCCCCTCCAAGAATGGCGCGCAGCGCTGCCAAAAACAGAGGGTTCGTGGCCGCCTGTTCAGCCCAAACCTGCGGATCGGCAGGAGAAGCGGCCACGCATTCGTGCACGTACAGATGAAGCGACCCGAACGACGCAGACAGGGTCGAAGCGGGGTCTGCGTCAGTGTGGTCCTGGTCGGCTGGCATGGCCTGAAACTGCTCCACGGATGACTGGGCAGAGGTTGCGGACAGCCAGCCTCCCAAACGCTCCAGGGTCAAAGCGTAAACGCGCATCGTCTTCAGTTTGGCTTGCAGCGCTTTGCAGGCCTCTGTGGCTTTGGCCCTGTCGTTGTCGCGCACTGAGCCTATCAGGCCCAGGATGCCGCGCTCAAGCTCTGGCAGGAGAGAGGCGGCTCGGTCTTTGGCTCCGGCGAAAGCCAGCTCGCATGCAAACAACGCGGCAAGCCGGAACTCTGGCCAGTCCTGCAGAGAGCGGGCCACGGTCTCTCTGGCCAAAGCGGGCGAAAACAGCCTTTCCATCTGCCTGCGCTCTTCGAAAAGGGGCCGGCCTGCTGACACCCACCGGCCCAGCTCCCGGCTCCCGGCTCCCGCCTCCGGCTGGAAGGCCTGACCGTTGCCGCCGAAGTAATGCAGGCACAGGCACAGGTGGTTAAGGGAAGGGAACTGCGGGCCTGGCTGGCCCCGTACTGAGCGCAGGGGGACCGGCCCTGCCTCGCCTGGCCAAAACACCTCTGCCTCCTGGCCCTCGTCCAGCAAACCCTTCTCTCGCACCAGGTAGCCTAGGAATGCGTCAAAAATGTGAACGTGCGCCTCGAGGTACAGGCGCGAGAACAGATCCGGCGGCCGCAGCCGGATGGTCCAGTTGAATTTGCGATACCCGCTCAGCTGGTTTTGCACAGACAGAAACTCGGCGTAAAAGACAGACTGGGCACGCAAACAGTTGACGAGGGCACCAAAACAGCCGCTCAGCACCCGGTCGATATCCGCTGTGAACACGGCCCTGGCGTCCGACCGGGCGTCCCAGGCGCGCAGGCGTCGCAGGTCGCCCCCAACGCTCAGCCAGGAGCGCCGGGCGCCCGAAAAGGCGCCGAAGATTGCAGTGGCCGGGTCGCATGCCCCCTCTGCCAGCTCTTCTGCCCGCTGGCCCAAGTGCATGGGCGTTTCTTGATCCGCTGGCCATGGCCCCCCGAGGCCCTCGGCGGCGGCCCGCAGGCCCAGCGTGAACCTCCGGTCGCCTATCTTTCGGGCCAGTAGTGCGAGCTGAGGTTTGTGGGCGCTGATGTGTTGGCACACGTACTCGGGCCATTCTGTGTCGGCTGGCCTTTGCAGAGAAAATTCTGTGAACAAATCTGCGAGGAAAGCGTATGGGTTGTGTCGGCCCGGCCCGTCCGGCAAGGTCGCGAGCACGGTCAGCGGGTACATATCAGCGGCAAATATAACTCGGTCTACAATAATTTCCTCCAGCAAATGAACATTGTCCTCCGTTTTCACCTGTGACCCCGCCACACGCGACTTGGGGTTCGAGAGCTTGTCGCGCAGAAGGGTGGCTGCCGCCTGGTCGCACACGGCGGCCAGGCGACGGTCCAGGTAGGTCCTCAGGCCGTCTAAAGTGGCATCGTCCGCATCGTCGTCGAGAGGCAACGGCAGCCTGAGGGTCGAGGGCGTCGGCTCCGGTTCGGCCCGGAGAGGCCGGGGCCGCTGGACCTTTCGACGCGGGGGGGCCTGCCTCGGGCGTTTTATGCCCTCGGCGCTGCTTGCCGCCTCTCGAACACGAAACGGCAGGCCCCAGGCAGCGGACACCTCCACGGCCTCTCCGCAGACGAACTTGGACGGGTCCGATGCCGCGTCAAAGTAGAGGAAGCGGGATCCGCCGGCACCGCCCTCGCCACTGCCACCGCCCAGTTTCATTGTCACGCGGTACAGGCGGGACGGGCGGTCTTGGCGCCACACGCACCACGCGGACCCACGCCTGCCCGCCTCCGCCTCCGCCAGCCCATACTCTTTGAGGGTGTGCTTGTCCCGCCAAAAACCACGGCCGCTTCTTAGGCCCATCACCGATGAGACCGGTCTTCCCTCCTCGCCCGCTTTGGTTTTCCCCGCCTGCCTCTGTTCGGGCCCGTCATCGGCCCCGGGCGGAGGCTCGATCTTTCCCGCCCGTTCCAGGATGCGCCTTAGTTGCCGCTCTAGAGGAAACCCGTGCTCCGGTCCGCCTCCTAGCTCCTCAAAATAGAGCACGGTTGCCAGGCTGATGCAAGAGGACCGCCCTCTGGCACCCTCGGGCACCGCTATGCTGTGGAAGTGCATCCTACCAGCCTTCTGCGATGTGCCGCCGCTCCTCCTCCTCCGGGTCTGCCAGGCCACCGGACAGCCCCAAAGATATTAATAGTTTTTCCTGCACCGACCAGGGAATATTATTCTCGACGCACACCTCCTGAACGTATTCGGGAGTGGCCGCCGCCACGCCTTCGCCCAAGCCGGCTCCCGGTGGTTCGCCCGCCACCAGCGGCTCCTCCTGCTCTTCCAGCAACATCTCTGTCAGCTCTGGCAAATGCTTCAGCAAAATGTCTCGCCTTTTCAATACATTGTTGCCACCCCATTCGGCGATTTTTCTGCCTATCCTTTCAGCCAGGCTGTCAGCCTCGGGCCGGCCAGGGCTGCGGGGCCGGCCAGCCGCATCGGACAGCAAGTACTGCGAGGTTGGCATCACGATGCAGTAGATCTCTCGCCTGTCTGACGGCACCCGCAGGGTCAGCTTGGCGTGTACGTCCGGGAAAGACACGTAGTGGATCGTGTGATTCGTCATGCGAAAAAACAGTTTGTCGTTGCGCTTTCCGCGGAAACTGTTGAACCAAGCCGGGCTGGCTACGTACGGGCTGCCCCTGTGAAACTCTTGCACCGAGTCCTCCCTGTGGTAGGATATCCTGTTTCTGGGGCGGTTAAAGTAGGGCAGCAGACCCACCAGCTTCGACATTGGCCTCACTCCAACCGGGAGCCCTATTTTCATGGCCACTATGGCATCGCTCAGCATCTTGACGAACTGCGACACGCTGCCAACCGGCGCCGCGTCGCCCCAACAGGATGCCAGCAGCTTGGCCAGCTCACCGACGTAGCGCAGGGCGCGCGGCGAAGCACCAAGGAACGCCTCCGGGTCGCTGTCGGCCGCCGGGCTGTCCAGGGCTGAGTCTAGCAGGAAAGTGCCCACTTTGAGGCGACCCAATTCGTCCAGGCCAGGCGCCTTTCCTCCTCCAGCAGCGACCTCATTGTCCCACCGGCTCAGACGCCAGTAGCGGGCTTTGATGTCGTCCTCGTTTCCACCACCGCCGCCGCCTGTGTCCGCACCTGCGTGGTCCCCCATTGAATACAGGGTGGTTTTTTGGCTCAGCGAGACGAATGCGCACAGGTCTGGCCCGGTCGGGAATCGATATTCCTCGCAGGCTCCCTCCCGGACGGGCAGCCGGGCCATCCAGCCGCTGCCGCCGCTGCCGGGCCCCGCGCCCAGCGCCCTTGTTTTCAGGCCGCACGTGTCGTTTTGCATATTTTTCAGCACATGTTTGGCGCAACCGTCCAGAAACCATTTCACAGCGCTGGCCGTGTCCGTAAAATCCATCATTTCTATATTGGTGCCAAAAACGAGCTGGACAAACTGATGGAACAGCGAGGCCAGGAAGCAATGGGCCAACAGGGGGTTAAGGTGGTAGGCCGATTTCGAGAGGTTGTACTGGAAAATGGCGATATTTTTCTGCGAATCATCGGCGCTGGCTGGAGAGGCAAAGCGTTCGGCCCGCTCATCAATATGTGCCCACAGCGCCCTGAGCCGGGCCGCGAAATCTTCCAGGCTCTTGCTGCCAGGAAACAGACGCCTGTCTCCGGCGAGCTCGTTGTGCGCCGAGTAGTAAGGCCGCCACACGGGAACCGGGTGCCGCCCGCTGGCCGTCCGCCCCTGCTGCGCCAGGTACCACCTGTGCGCCGACTCAGAAACGTGGTCATTCTTCAGGAAGCCCTGCTGCTGTGACTGGTGGTGCTCATCACCGGGGCCACCCGCCGGTGCCCCCGAACGGGTCTGCATGCCAAGCCGGTTCCAGCAGTTGCTGGCGCTCGGCATCTGGCGGTAGCAGACCAGCACTTTGGGATAGGCTTCCAAGGCGCCCCCTTGAAGAGGACTACTCCGGGCGGTGGGGGCCGGATTTGGCAGCAAAGAGCTGCCTCGGTACAGGCGTCCCATTCTCAGGGCCTCCGCGATCAGTGGTTTGTCGAAGGCGAGCAGGCGGCAAAGATCCTTCAGGTCCTCTAGAGGCGCGGGCTCTGCCAAGGTCAACTGCTTTGCCATGTTGTAAACATTTTCTTTTTTGGGCGCGGTTTCCTTACCGGCGAATGCGTAGTTTATATTCCTGCAGGCTCCTTTGGGCTCCTGCAGGACCGGACATAGAACGCCGGCCAAAGACATGCTGTAGGCTCGCCTAAGCGGCTCGCCGAGGTCGCGAAGGGGCCAGGTGGCCACGTCGAGGTCCTCGTTGGGCGCCTCGGCCGAATTCATGTAATGCAACAGGCAGTCAAGGGCTATGGCCCTCAACGGGCCGGTGTTGCCGGAGGTTTTCATCAGACGCCGTTTGAGACCCTCCTGTTTCAGGCCACCTACCGCCCCGCCTCCTAGCGCCCCATTGGCCGAGGCGGCCGCCCTCCTGTTCATCTGCACCACGTCACGCCAGGCCAGTTCGGGCACTAGGCGCCTAAGGCCCTCCACGTAGCTCCGAGCTTGCTCTGCCAGCACTCTGCTCCGGAACACCGGCTGCCCTCTGCTGTATTTCAGGAAGCGCCTGGAAGCCGGCCCATCGTCTGGCCAGGCCCCCGCCTCGCCACGCCGTGTCTCTTTTTCGGTCTTCTCCTTTTCTTGTTCTTCGTCGTCTTCGTATTCTCCATCATCGTCTTCCTCCTCGTCTTCCCGACCCTTCTCTCTCGGGCCTCTTTTGTACCGGGGCCGGAGGCCAGGTGCCGGTAAGCTGGTCGCAAACATGAGCTTTGCCTTTGCGCCATTCAATGAAACAGAACGCAGAGTGGCCGGAAGAAACCTGAAAGCGGGCCCGGAAGCCGCGTACTCGATCAGGCCCGAGTGGGTGGCCAGCACATAGACCACATGGTCTTCTAGGTCTTGAGCCCGCATGCCGAATACCTTGGCCCATATCTTGGCATCCTCGTTGTCATCGTCCGCGTGGGAAGCCACCACCGGGGCAGACGCACCGGCGGGCGGTCTCTTCCTCCTCTTCCCCTCCTCCTCGTCCTGCCGCGAGATTTGATCGATATCGTCATTCAAATGCGGGTAGTCGTCTAACGTGTCTGGGAAACAAGAGGCCCCTCGAATGCAGATGGCCTTGTGAATCCATTTGCTGCAAACCAGTTCGCCTTCGGCGTCATCCTCCTCGTCATCGTCAGCGTCGAAGGAGGCCACCAAAGGCGTCCAAGGCAAACACTCTGGGAAGGTAAAGTTTTTCAGCAACGACAGAACTGCCCCTGGGTATCCCGGGCACTTGAGCGCCGGTGAGGCCTCCAATGTCCGTGCACATTCTTTGCTGGCAAAATAATCCTTGTGCACCGCTATGATGGCCAAAGGCCCTGGGATGGCCCCCACCGATCTCTGGCAGTGATTCTTCCACCTTTCATCCTTGGCTCCAAGTGTCCCAGACTTGTTGTCGATGCCCAGCATGTTCGGCCGGTACTGACCGGGTAGCTCTAGTTCTTCTCGCTTATATAGCGTCGGGCCGCCTTCCACAGGTAATGGCTTAAGCCTGGTGGGGATCGGTCGTAGTAAGCGCACAGGCTGTCGTACAAGGCACAGATTGGATGATCGAAGCTTTTGTCGCCTGGGTTGTAATAAATCTCAAAACAGCGCATGTATGAGGCAGCAAAATTGACATCGTGGTCATTGTTTGAAACGGGCCTCCCATCAGCGTGCTCCTGCAGGGACCATTCCAGTAGACGGCTGTCCAGCAACAGGGATTCGAATGAGCCAAAGAAACGACTGACACTAGACTCATAGGTATCCATCCTAGACTGCTGAAACTAGAGTGGCCTAGTGCAGAAGTGTAATGCTGCCTATAAATGGTCTGGCCGTTGGGTAGGCCAGCTTGATCGCCTGTTCATGTCACAGAAGAAGCAGTAGGCTTGAACCAGCCAAACTGTTGGCTTTGCAGCGTCTATCTATCTATCTATCTATCTATCTATCTATCTATATTAGTTTCTTCTGTCTCCTCTCCCAGCTCCCCTCCGTCCAAAAGTATCTACTGGAAATAAAATTTCTGGCTTTGCAGCGTCTATCTGTCTGTCTGTCTGTCTGTCTGTCTGTCTGTCTGTCTGTCTGTCTGTCTGTCTGTCTGTCTGTCTGTCTGTCTGTCTGTCTGTCTGTCTGTCTGTCTGTCTGTCTGTCTGTCTGTCTATCTATCTGTCTATCTGTCTATCTATCTATTGGTTCTTCCCTCTCCGCTTCCAGCTCCCCTCTGTCCAAAAGTATCTACTGGAAATAAAATTTCTGGCTTTGCAGCGTCTATCTATCTATCTATCTATCTGTCTATCTATCTATCTATCTATCTATCTATCTATCTTGGCTTCTTCCGTCTCCGCTCCCAGCTCCCCTCTGTCCAAAAGTATCTACTGGAAATAAAATTTCTGGCTTTGCAGTGTCTGTCTGTCTGTCTGTCTGTCTGTCTGTCTGTCTGTCTGTCTGTCTGTCTGTCTGTCTATCTATCTATCTATCTATTGGTTCTTCCCTCTCCGCTCCCAACTCCCCTCTGTCCAAAAGTATCTACTGGAAATAAAATTTCTGGCTTTGCAGCGTCTATCTATCTATCTATCTATCTATCTTGGCTTCTTCCGTCTCCGCTCCCAGCTCCCCTCTGTCCAAAAGTATCTACTGGAAATAAAATTTCTGGCTTTGCAGTGTCTGTCTGTCTGTCTGTCTGTCTGTCTGTCTGTCTGTCTGTCTATCTATCTGTCTGTCTGTCTGTCTATCTATTGGTTCTTCCCTCTCCGCTCCCAACTCCCCTCTGTCCAAAAGTATCTACTGGAAATAAAATTTCTGGCTTTGCAGCGTCTATCTATCTATCTATCTATCTATCTATCTATCTATCTATCTATCTATCTATCTATCTATCTATCTATCTATCTATCTATCTTGGCTTCTTCCGTCTCCGCTCCCAGCTCCCCTCTGTCCAAAAGTATCTACTGGAAATAAAATTTCTGGCTTTGCAGTGTCTGTCTGTCTGTCTGTCTGTCTGTCTATCTATCTGTCTATCTATCTATCTATCTATCTATCTATCTATCTATCTATTGGTTCTTCCCTCTCCGCTTCCAGCTCCCCTCTGTCCAAAAGTATCTACTGGAAATAATATATATATATATATATATATATATATATATATATATACAGTCATGGCCAAATTAGAGGGGACACCTTCACATTTTACTATATATTATCAATAAATCCTTTTTCACTCTATTGACTATAAAAATATATAAACATAAATCTTTGAATTGAAAAGTCCACACATTATACCCATACAAAATTGCCTTCAATTTTGATATTATAGCAACGATTTTTGGCAAAATTGTAAAATCTCAGTGGGGCCCTGATGATTTTATAATTGGTACTCCTATGAAGTGAACCATTAAAGGCCATTATGTTGTAACACCTCCTACACAACATTTCAAAATCATGTTTCTTTTCCTGGACTCCCTGATATATTTGCCTATGTGCAAAATAACAGATTTAGTAATAAATTGAAGGCAATTTCCTTTAACCTGCAAATGTTTTCCAGAAATGTATCCACTTCATTGTAATAGACAAGAGCCTAGAAAGATTTATTGATAATATATAGTGAAATATGAAGGTGTCCACTCTAATTTGGCCAAGACTGGTGTATATATATATATGTATACAACAGTCTTGGCTTTTTAGGTACCTAGTCCCTTTCAAAAGTATTTCAAAGTGTATCTTTTCAGGGGGAATTGAGGATGAAAGAAGCCACAGTATACTGGAAAACCAGGCCTTTTATTTTGAGGATACTCCAGATTTATATAAATTTGAAGGCTTTCTCAAAGAGGAGATAAGGGACACAACAGGCCAATACAAACATCCTGAATGAAATAAGGGACTGAAGAAGCCTATGTTGTATAGACTATAAAACACAAATAATAAACCCTTTTGACAAATACTGCAATTTTCAGATAACAAGCCTGTGATCTGTCGCAAATGATGTAAGTATTGTCCAATTGTTCCATATAGGTTCAGTGTTTTGGCTTCTATCTTCCGCCAGGCCTAAACAAAGCAAAGCTGATCTGATCTGATCTGATCTGATCTGATTTGACCTGATTTTACACAAAAATTTAAATGTAATAAAATTAATTAAACCTAACTAGAATAGCAGGGGCTTCTTTTCTAAGCCTATATTTGTTAAATTCTACTTACCAGTATTATTCCAGTGACCTATGCTTGCTTGGGTACCTGGCTGGCTGGCTGGCTGGCTGGCTGGCTGGATGGCTCTCTCCATTGCCTCTATTAAAAGGGCCAACGCTGAAGTGATCAAGCATTCAGTTTACAATGACCTCCAAGCCAGCAGACGAGACCCTCCTTGTTGAGTGTTACGCTGAAACGGTGTTGGCCGAGCTACCAGGGATGGTGGCAAAACGGTGCTTTGGTTGTTCCCAGACCGACGAGAATGGGGAGGAGATATTTTTCGGTTCGCAGCTAGACCACGACGTATGCACAATGATGGACAGCATTCAGCAAATAGATCTACTGACCGATGATATCCTTTGGAAAATAGAAGCCGACCCTGGGCTAGAGGCTTCTGTGCGAGAGAGGTTTTGGTCAAAATCATCATCGACGAAGACAGGACTCAAAAACATTGCCGAATGGTCGCACCGACACTCTTCTGAGATTGCAACACTGGCGAAACGGCTTCTGGCATATTGAGGAAGTGAACTGGTTGCGGCGGCCGCCCTCCAACTGGGGTTTTGGGGCGGTCTTCCTGGGCCGCTTTCTGCGAGGTCCAAAAAAACCCGAGCAAAGGAGTGCCTTCCCGCTGCAAAACTTCCAGGGCCGTCAGCCTTCGTCCGTAAACGCACCCTGTATCTATACAGCAACAGTTCAGCCCCTTTACCGGAAGGCCGTTTCGGCACAGGCTGCTGTGGTGCCCGAATACGACCGTCCTGAGAGAGCGGCAAGGGAGGCCCCGGCTTATGCGAAGCTCCCACCACCTCGTGTTGGTGCCGGTCACAAACGGTTGGTGTTGACGTAACAGAGGCAGCCTGTCATCGAGGCCGGCATGAACGGCCACCAGATCCAGGGCCGGGAAGTATATCAAGTCTGGCCAAGTGTTGATAAACCGGTGAGCGTACTTTTTGGCTCGCACCCAAATTTTCTCGTGGTTACCGGCCAAAGGATAACAGTGTTGCCTGTGACGAGAAAGAAAATCTAGCACCGCGCACGAACCAGGCCCCTTGGCTACCAGGTCGCCCAGGAACACGACACGGACATTGGGCCTAAATATGAACCGTGCGCCACGTTTCACGCCAGCATCCAGAGAAATCAGCAATGAAAGTAGGCTCGCGTAACACCCGTGCACGTCTCCCACGAAAATGAGCCTGTGCATGGGTCTCAAGATTGCGATTCGCACACGTGCGTACATGCGGGTCGGTGGGCTCCTTCCATTTGGCGCGGTCAGCCGTTAGGGCGAGGCTTAAATATAAAGAGGGTTGCCGCACAAGGGGCCGTACAAATAGGGCCTCTCTCGACAACACAATGGATGACGAGGGCGAGCCTGCCGCTCGGTCCTTGTCTTCGCGGGGCCATCTGTTGTCAGAGTTGTGCGAACAAATCCAGACCTGGACCAACCTGCAAACGGTGCCCGTGGAGGTGCCAGGCATGCCCGGCAAGGCGATGCTCTGCCACGGTGGCCCCGCATTGACGCGAGGGCCCACAAACGAGGAGGGCGACCACAGCGACGATGACGAAGGCGTAGACGACGCGGATGAATTTTATGACTTTGTGCGTAAAGAATGCAAGGCCGAAGAGGAGGAGGAGGAGAGGCGGTGTGAGCACGGCCCTTCGGCCGACCAGCTGTACGGCGAGGCCAGGGCGAGCCTGGGCGAGGCGTGCCTCGACTACAGGTACGGCCCGGACGAATTTCTGGCCGCTCTCTGCCTCAACAAAATGGCGCAGTTCGAGGAGCTGCGCGGATACGTTCACTACCACGGCCTGGACGACGCTACGACGGCTCTTAAAACAACAGCCGCTCTCTTGCCTCTCTTCACGGCCCGGTGCAATGGGCCTCAGTGTATTTTCCGTGGTGTACGTTATGAAGGCGCTGCAGCGGAGGGCAGCGGAAGGCCTTGTGCGCAGGCACGCGCAGCAGAAGAAGGGCCCTGCGGTTTGCAGGGCCCGATAGCCTTGCCTGCCACCTGGTACCGCCTGGCCAGGGGCGCTTCCTCCAAGAGCCGGGTCATCTGCCAGCTGAGACTGTTGAACGATCTGCACAGACGCATGTTCCTGCGCCAAGAGCTGCCTAAGCTGTGTCTGCTCTGCTTGGCAGCCAAGCATAACGAGGCCATGAGCGCTCGGGTCAACGGAGAAGTGAGGCCGCACTGGGTTCCTCTTGCGGGCCTAAAGCTCGGCGTACCGGCCACCGCCCGGCAGACAGTGGAGGAGGCGCCACCTCCTCGGGCCTGCCGGATCGGCTCCGGGCCCGCTGTCATCAGAACGCTGAGCCCTTTCGGGTCGCTCACCGTGTATAGACTGGACCGGCTTGTGGGCATGCTGAGAATCGTGGGCGACGGTTCGGGAAAGGCCGTGTTTCGCCAAGACGACGAGGGCGACTGAGGCCGTAATTGGTCCTTATCCTAACAGGCAGTTCGCCCGTCGCTCCAGGTAGGCCGGGTTCGAGTCGTGGCAACGGCAGAAAATATGGGCCCTGCAGCCAGAGCAAACCAGAGCAGAGCCGCGGCCACCGCCATCCTCCTCCTCCTCCTCCAGGGTGTCCAGGCAGGTTGGAAGAGCTGGGCCGTGGCCGCCGCCGGACGACAACGATCTGCACTCGATGCACTGCCTCCGGTTGTCGATGGCGGCCTGTAAAGAGCCAAAGCGCTGTATATTGTAGCAGCGCCTGTTGGGGCCCGAGCACATCAGGTAAAGGGTGACCTTGCATCGCCGTGGCGACCTTAGGCCCGGGGCTGTCAACAGGGGCCTTGCGTTGGGCGTGTAAGCCCTCAGCCTGTAGCCGCCTGGCCCCAAATGGCATTCGTACATGCTAGGGTAGGCGAACCGGTCATAGCCGCAGAAATAGCACAGGTCGTGGGCAAAATAGGCAGAGTTTATAATCCGGGTGCGATCTCTCTTCTTGTCGCCAAATTTCAGGTTGTTGCCGCAGGCCTTGCAAACAATCACAGTATTGGCACCATTCAGTCGACAGTAGGCGGCGAAAGAGTTGCGAAAGCATTTGGCCTCGCACGGGCAGCTAAGCGGGCTGAAATCCACGAAGGCCTGTCTCTCGGCGGCCAAAAGGTAATTGGCTGTATCCAGCAGGCCGTAGAGAAGCGAGCTGGAGCGGTCCTTGTAGGTCTCCGTGGCCAGGTAGCTGCGCAGACAGCTCCACAGCTTATCGCGTGCCGCGCCAGACAAGGAGACCCTGAACGCCATATGTTTCAGCAGGCGAGAGAGGCCAGGTGAGCGAGCCGGTGCGATGCCCTGCCGGCCACTGGCGCGGCCATTCCCGCTCGCCCTGCGACGGGTCAGTTCGGCCAGTAGTAATTTCCGGTAGCGTTTCAAGGCTTGCAGAGTCAATGACAGTGCGGGCGGCATCTCTCGCCATCCTCCTGCCCTGGCCAGCAACCTATCGCAGGCCTCTCGTAAAAGGGAGGGTGCGCAGTCTGCCAGGCGCCCGTGGTGCGACATCAGGCACAGAAGGGTTTGCAAACATTTTAGGCCCGCCCTTTTTTTCCCCTCGCATGACCAACGATGGAGAGCCACGCAGAACGTTTGCAGCAAACGGGCCAGCGCGGCCCCACGGGCCGGGCCTGATTTTGGGGGCATCAGCCCAGATTCAGCCAACAGGCGTTTCATGGCCTCTAGGGCCTGGCTTGGCGCTTGCCCGCTCTGCAGGGACGCCATCAGCCTCGGTTCCGGCCCACAGCCGCCTCCTCCGCCTAGCATGAATGATCGGTGGACCGACGACAACCTGTCAGCCACGTCAGCCGCCCCGTCCGCCCGTGGCGAGATGCCATGCTTTTTTAGGAAAGCCTGAAATTTCTTGGTGGACATCAGACGACCACCACCACCACCAGCAGCCGCAGAGCAGGGCCATGGCCAGCAGAAATGGCTGAATATATAGGCCAGCTGAGGCTGCCCGGCGAGGGGCCGCCGGTGGGCTGCCAGGGGGCAGCAGGGGGTAGAGCCTCCACTCGCCGTTCAGGTACACGCACCTCAGGGAGGTGGCCGAGGGGTGAAAATCCGCCATCGCCTCTCGTAGGCCCTCGGCCCACAGGCCCTGCGTGACGCCGCTGTCTCCGTCGTCGAACACGATGTACTGCGGGTGAGGGGACGGCGGGTCCTGCGCCAGTCTGTAAGGCATGCGGCCTGCCCGGACGCCCCCGTCATCGGTCTCCCCGCTCTGACAGGCGCCGCGGGCTAGCCTCACGGAGCCACGGTCTTTGTCGAGAAACGCCGCCCACCTGCCCCTCCGGGCCAGCCCGTCCTCCTCCGCATCATCAGCCGAGTCGAGTGCCATTAGCAGTACGTACAGGTTAAAGTCTTTTCCAAAATTGGGCACGAAAACGATATCGTCTCCCGCAGAGGAGACGGCCGCCCCGCCTCCGCAGAAAAGCCTGACCATCAGACAGTACTTTTCTTGCCGAGCGATATCCATAGCCTGTGGCTGGCGAAAAATTTGTTCACATTCGCTTTAAATACCTGCCGATGGGGGCACTCATCGGCTTGACCCCCGCGGCCGCCGCCATCGCCGCACTGCTCCGCCCGTAGGCTCCGCGCGTACCTGTCGTAGGCCATTCTGCGGTAGTTCGAGTCTATGACATTGCTGGTCAACGGGCCGCCTCCTCCGCCGCCTGGCAGAATGGGCGGAAAATCGTTATCGTTGGCGGATGCCATTATTCTACTAGGACGGGCCCTAGGGCATTTATTTAAATACGGCCCTGGCCCGCATGCCCGGCCAGCCGGGACGCATGGAACCCTCGGCCTCAGACGTGACCCGAGTGCTCTGTACTGGTGGAGGTCTGCACCCGGCCTGTCTCCCGTGGCTGCAAAGTATCTCACGGAGATACGCCGGCGGTTGCGCTTCAGTTTCTACGCGGCCTCCCCCCTCCGCTCGGTATGCGGACGCCTGCGGCATTTGCCTCTTGCTCTTGCCGCACCTGAACCGAAGCGAAGAAGGCGGGCTTTTCACCGCCGGGTACGTTTACCTCTGCCGGCTGTCGGACACGCTGCCGCTCACGGCCACCAGCACGGCCACGGTGGCGTGCCGGCTCGCCTGGCTGCTAGACAAGGCGTTAGGCATGAGCGCCAACAACGTGCTCGAGGCTGTAAGGCCGGAGCTCGTTTTCCGCCACTTTTTCCTGCAACGGTGCCACGCAGGAGGCGGAAAAGTTTCTGGGGTAGACATTTTTTACCGTATCGTCGCGGACAGCAGAGCGCCCGCGGCAAGCAAAGCCAGTCTGGATATGGTACGGGACTATTTGTTGCGTGTCGACTGTAAGCCGCACGCGCCCGCCTGCCAGAGCCCGGCGGCTCTGAAAGGCACAGTCGAGGGTTACTCGTGCGGGGTGGCAGCGACTGGGCAACCGGCGCTGTTAGGGGGCGCCAATAGGCCGGGGTCGCTCAACTGCGAATCTTGTTGGAAATTTTTCCGCGACGAGTTTCTGGCCAAAACGCGGGCTGCCCCAAAGGGGGGCGGGGGCGGCAAAGGCCACAGTGGTGGCCGTGGACGCCTGGTCGACCCTGAGCTGGTGCGACAACTGTTCAGCGCCTAACAGGAGGCCGGGCCCCCGGCGAGGCTGGGCTGAATCTTCTTGGCAAATTTTCCACTGCTATTTGTTTATTCATTTCAAGGGTGGCCTATATAGGCATAGGCCAGTTTACAACACAAAAGAAAATTCAATTCATTCATTGCCTTGATAGGAGAGAGTTGATCCAATTTTTACAATGCACCTAAAGATTTTACTAGAATTTTTACTAGAATTTTGACTGGTGGCACTTACAACAAATTTTTAAATTAGGAATAATACAAACTCTTAGGATTTGATAAAGGAATTACACTACAAATTCTCTGTAAAACAGCAAGCTGTGAACCTGGGGCGACCGACAAGAAACTTTTATTAAAACCGCTGTTGGCACTAACAGAGATGTGCCCGGTAACAGGGATTTACTAAAAGTTGTTAGAGAGCGAACTCATTCACTTTTATGTTCCTGTTACCATACTTTTAGGAAATCGCTATAGAATCTTATACAAAAACACTAAAGGCCCTATGGATCACTGTTAGTGAATTCTCTAACAGAGGCTTAAAAGTTTGCCTCGGTTAGACTAACAGCGTTTCTAGTCACCCTCACTAACAGAGCCTAAAAGTTGTTTGCTTAACAGGATTTTGGAGTCGTCCTATTTCTCTGGACAAGTCCTTGATACAGAGGGACATATGCTTGCAAGCCCAGGCATAGACATGTAATAAAGCCATCTTTAATATTGTTAAAAAAATATTACCCACTTTGTGAATGGAAGATACAGTAGAAACATATATAGGATTAACCCGAATCTGACACCTTCACGAGCGTTTAGCGAGCGCGTTTGTGTAACAAGCGAGTCGCAGGGGGTCGTACACGAGGTGCAAATGTGTTATTGCCTTAAACATGAAAAACATTTTTAATTGTCAAGCTTGTGGTACTAGCCCAAACACTATTATAATGGATGGCATTATGATGGGATGTCGCCAGGATTTGATTCCATTCCTTCAAGAGGAAGAAGCTGATGTCACACAAATAATTAAAGGAAGTCTGCATAGCCAAAGAATCTTAATATCTTCTGCAAGCGCTAGAGGGATGTTAGCCAAGTATGTTGGGCTGAGTAAGGGCAGGTATTTAAAAGGAGTTGACCCTTTATCACGTGAGGAATTTGCTACACTTCTCCTAGAACTCAAAAGTTGTGTATCCGTAGCAAATTTAGTCAAAAGTTTTGGTACAAAATGCCCAAATTTATATCGAAAGTTATTAGGTGAATTATCCAGATGTAGCCCAAGCTGTGGAATTTTTCAGATTGGCCATATAGAATCTGTGATCAAAACTATTAAAAAAAGTTGCTCATAATGAAATATCTTTGCATGACACCATCTATGACAAAGAAGCTGAAGAAATTCAAAAATATGCACCAATTCTTTCTATTATCCTTTGCCTGAAGAGTCACACATGCTACAAGACCCATGCACCTGTACATAAACAAATGGAATTCTTTCCAAATTTTCCATGTATTCGTGGAATAGGGCAGTATGAGATTGATAGGAAAGGTCATGAAAGCAACGTGAATGATTCAGGGTGTAGAAAAGTGAGCCATAAACATGCAAAATTAACTCCTGGTCTTTTTACTCTTTTTTGCAGGCATGGAATTTGTATGGGTTTCCAGGTTATGTCTGCACCAGAATCTCCCCGTACAGCATTTGACATACTTATGCGTCGGTTTTCTATTCTACCATCTTTAATAATTTATGACAATGCCTGCAAATTACATGCTTTTGCTTTAAACAGAGAACCAAAGAGGTTTGAACGGTGCCGTTTCATGGTAGATCGGCTTCATTACCGTGTTGGACATATTGGATGCACTCAAGGCTACAATATGGTTACATATTGTGCAGATGATGATATAAACAGTATCAATTCACAAATAAATGAACAGGCTAATTCTGCATTGCGTCGATTACAGACACAAATAACATATATGCCTCCAGTGAATCTAATTAGACACACAAGTGTTTTTCTGGCACTTCGGAACCTGGACATTCAACACACAGTGAAATGCTAGTTATTTTAATCTGAACTCTTTTCCACATTGATTTTATTAAACTCTTTACCCTATTCAGATTTCAAGTTGATCCATATATAAATACAAAAATAATAATTCATGATGATTGTACACAAATTATTTGCAGAATTGTAAATGGTTTAAGTTTGGCTGCAACTAAGCCTTATTATGTTAGTGACCATCTATGCATTCGATTTGTAAATGCGTTTGATTACTGACTAGAAAATGATGTATTAACTTGATTATGTTATAACTGTTAAATTTAATGCTATATGTATAGATATTTATTTTGCCTATTTTCAGTAATATTAGCAAAATAATCTGTTCTAAATAATGTTGTTTCATAAAATTTGCCAGGTTCTTTATTATTGGTTTGGCCTAAATTTTAATTATCTGGGAAACAGAAATATCTTTTGGTTCTAATTTTTATTCCTTATTTGTAAATACGCCTAGACTATATACATTAATTGCATGTGTTATGTTTTCTTATTTGTTATATTTTTAGAGCAATAAACTATTAGAGATAAATATTTTATTTAATTTTCCCCAATTTGGATTTCTAGCATTTGGCATAAACATGCATGCCCTCCAAAGAAGCAACACAATATGTAAATTATTACTCTAAATCTCTAGGGGGTATTCGAGTTAACTGACCCTACATTTATCTCAATCATGCTCTCCTGCCAGCCCCAGCACATGCTATAATTATACCCTCTTGAGAACTGTCCAAATTTCCAGCTGTCCGGCCTCCCTGTGGTTCTGATAAGTGCCAATAACTTCTACAATAAGGGCTTTTTGCTCAAGATGTATTCTTATTCTAATTCTGGACTGGAAAGCACTAAAAGAAAAAAGCTATTTTTTTTATAAAATTTAAAGTTTTAAATTTATTGCTGTTGAAACATTTGATTCAGACAATCCCTCATAACATAATGTCCAGCAGAAGATTTTAATTAGAATATAAATGTAGAGCTATAACCTTTCTTTAGTAGACCTAGCCTATATTTAATATAGCAGGCAATATTGTAATCTAGGCCTACAAAACTTACTAGATCTAATGTTAGAATGTTTGTGCTTTAACAAAATGGCTTAAGTTTGGGTTGAAATCCAAGACCATAAATTTATAAATTTTTGCTGTTGACCCTTTAAATATAGGAGGGGTAGATCTATGACTGAAAAATCTACTTATTTCTTCCATTTAGGCCTACAAGTTTTTTATTATGAACAACTTAAGACCTGATATTGTTTGTTTATTTGAGAAACTTACTGGTTACCCCCATAACTTAGACCTATTTACTTTTCAGGGTACCCTTGCAAGTCAACATTTAAAATAATTTGTTCCCCTCTAGAATAACGCCTTAGCGCATCGTAAAGGGCAATCTGCGGCCCGTGTTTTGCCCTTGGAGGCTCGTAAATGCCCCTTTGAGAGTGGTAATTAATATCACTCTGTGGTTTCTCTTAGAATAACACTCTAGCGCCTCGTTAAGGGCAATCTGCGGCCCGTGTTTTGCCCTTGGCGGCTCGTAAATGCCCCTTTGAGAGTGGTAATTAATTGCACTCTAATATGACCAGTTTGCGCCTCCTATATGACCCCTTAGCGGCTCGCAACTTGCACAAACGCGCTCGCAAGTCGCTCGTGGATGTGTCATTTTCGGTCCGATCCTATGGCTCGTAGAAAATTAAATTTTTAAAAGACTGACTGATCATGTGAGATAAAGTGATGCCGCTCAAGGAATAATAAAAGCAGAACCTGAGCACTTTTTCGAGTATATTTTAGCAATATGGCATATCACAGAAATAGTTAATAATTAAAAGAGTCAGGCCTTGACCTGTTGGGGTTACCTTTGTAAAATGGGGTCACCTGTTTCTGATTATTTTAGCATTGAATAAACACGTAGGAATTGGAAGGTAAATCAGGTAAATGATTAAAGACCTTCCTGGAATTCATATAGGCCAGAATTGCCTTTCCCGAGTGTGGAGATGTTTGAGCATGCTGATCGACCAGTTTATTTCATATACTAGCAAAGAAAATATTCATAGTAATATTGTCCTTGCAACACAGTTATTTTTCCCACTTAAGTGGGACACAATCAGACTCATCACGTTGATATATCTCGTAGTACAGATATCCGAACAAAATTATCAAGGAGAAAACATTGAAACGCTAACTGTAAATCAATTTTCAACTTACCCAAAGGCCTACACTGGCGTCCTGTCGAAGCCAATGTCAGGAGGCGGTGAAAAAACGCCCTGCCAGTCCAAAGAGGCCACCGCGCTCAGGCGGCGCCTTGGGCAAGGTTGAAGTAGCGCGCGCACAGCCTCCAGTTGAGGGCGCGTCAATGCATCCAGATTTTTTCTCACCGAATCGATTTCTTGCAGCATGTGATTGCACAGGAAGAGGCTGTCTTCCGGAAGACGGGTCGTGGCAAACACGGCCGTGTGAAAGAGCCGCAGAAAATACTCCACGTTCAAGTTTCTGACAGGGTCCGATTCCTCCCCTCCCTCCTGCCACAGGTGACACTGGCACAGGCCTACCACTCGCGATCCGCAGAGCACATAGTAGACAAACATGCCAAAGGCGTAAAAGTCTGACGCGGGCGAGCCAAACAGAAGCGAGGAGGTGGCGGCGGATGACTCGTAGAGCGTACCATCGGCGTGCGCCCGCTGTATTTCGGGCGCCCTGTGCTGGGGGCACTGGACCAGAAACGCGGGCGGGCCATCGCCGTCCATAGGACGCGAGTGAGAGAAATCGCCCAGGACAGCCTGCCCGCTACTGCGTCGTATGAACACGTTGTCGGGTTTGATGTCACCATGCAGAATGCCGTGCCGGTGCAGTTCGAGCATGCCCCGCAGCACATCGGCGCAGACCCGGTCACCGAAGCCGGGCCGTCGGCAGAGTGGGCCCGGATTCGGCCCAGACGCCAACTGGAACAGGTCGCCCCCGTCTATGTGTTCAAAAAACGCAAGCCCGGCGGAATCACCGGGCGCCGGGCGGGCCAGCTCCAAGTGGTCCGGCTGTGGGCCGCCTGGCTCCGGGGCGCCGCCAGGCGCCACCACGGCGCAAACGGCTAGCACTCTGAGCACGTTCGGGTGGCGAATGTTGCCCAAGCGATAAAGTAGCAGGTTCAGCTCATCGGCATCCTCCGGCAGGCCGTAGTACCTGCAGACTGTACCAAGACCAGTCAGTGCCCTGTAGATTTTCACACATTTTTTGTGCTCATATTTGGGCACTGGTCGCAGAGCCGGCGGGTTGTTTGCATCCCAGCTTGCTTCGGGTGGAAGCAACCCTCCCGGGTCCCGCAGAAACCTTAGCAGGCAGCCGCTATGAAACGCTTCCGTCGTCGTCGTCGTACTTCCCATAAAGCAGGATGTTTTTGGTGGCCGCGTCCCAGTTGTGCTCACCTCTCCGACCATGCTTGTCTGTTTCCTGGAGGGCAATGTAGGCGCGGGCAAAAGCACCGTTATAAGTAGCCTTCTCTCGAGGATGCCTTCGGGCAGTGCAAAGGCCGCCCAGGAAGCTGTGGCCGACTGGTGTGCTGTCGGTGCGGAGGGCCACAACCTGCTGAGGCTATATTATGAAGAACCGGAGCGCCACGCTTCCACGTTCCAATGGTATGTTATCGGCACCCAACTGCATGATTACATTAACTGCCAAAGGGAGCCTGGAGTGGAGCATGTGGTTTTTCTCGAAAGATCCTTGCTGTCAGTGAAGGCGGTGTTTGTGCCATCGCTGGCACGGTGGCTGAGTGCCACGGAGGTGGCCGCACTAACGGGGTCCCTCGACATGTGGCTGCGGTTCGTTTTCTCAGCCGACCCGCCTCCGGCGTTCGTCTATCTGAGGGCCAGCCCCGACCTCTGCGAGCGGCGGGTCAGGATTCGTGCCAGGCCGGAAGAAAAACGCCTGAACCTTGCCGCGATCGCTGGCTTACACGATCTGTATGAACGCCAATTCTTGTCGAGCGTGCCTGGGCACGTGCCCCTGATCGTGCTGGATGTGAGTGAGGCAGACAACCCTGATGAGCTGGCCGAAAGAATTTTGCAACGTCTCAGCCCACATTTGGGCTTTGCTGCTCCTATCGCTCGCTCGGGCAGCCTTGGCACTTCGTAAACGCGTTCCCCGATGGCCCGCTTGCACTCAGGTTGGATAAAATGTAAGATCCACCACACATTCAGACCAAAAATATGAAAAGATGAATTTAAATCAGCGAAAAGAAAGAGTGACCGATTTTCCCCTCCATTTGTAACATGAATATTAATGAGCGGGTATATTCGACCACCTACCAATGAATACGCGGAAAGAGATATATCAATGTATTTATCCATGTGATTTAGTGATAATAACAAGGTAATTTCGGTAAATGACCCGAGGTCATAAATATATTTGGAATTTTCTGTAGTTTATTGATCTACAGGACCTGTCAATCAACGTCAGGTACATTCAGATGGGCGGGAGTGTTTTCTCCGAATTTACGGTCTGGTAACTAACTATAGATCATGAAAATCATTGAATGATGATATAAAACACAATAAAACACTTTGAAGTCCACCGATACAAGTTATTAACAGATTCCGGTATGAATATTGATTCCAAACTATCAATGACCGAATATAAACCCACTATGTCGGACTTTACCCAGTCTGAACATCGTCGCAAATTCTTATTTTATTTAATGCTCACAGATGTCAAAACCTCCAGGGGATCTGCAAAATTATTCAAAAACGGTGTTTCCTTTTGGCTGTGAAAAAAATACAAGTCTCAGCCTTGCTAGAACCCCAAACTGTCCGAAATTAGCCATCTCTACTCTATCAGTGTTTCAACATATCAATGACACCTTCTGGTCTTTGGTGTAGGAGAGACATGTTTTGTATGTGTATGTTACTAGCTCAACTCGACCGAACTCGAGCGGAAACTCAACCTAACTCAACTGCACTCCACTCAACCAACCTCAAGTCGAGTCATGTTGGATCTGACCACCAGGTGGTATCACCAGCTGAGTATGTTTCACTTGCCACGAGAGGATAATAAAGCTAGAAAGCAGAGACTCCTAACATGTACTGATATGTGAAGAGCCTGGTGTTGGATGTGATCCCCAGGTGACCCAAAAGTAACCAAAGGAAACTGTTCACTCAACTCCACTAAACCAAACTCAAAAGAACTCAACTCAGCGGAACTCAACTCAACCGAACTAAACCGAACTCAACTCCACTCAGGTCAACAAACTCACCCGAACTAAACTCAACTCCACCTCATTCCACTCAACTCCACTCAACTACATTCAACTGGACAAGTACATACCTTATTAAATAAAAGCCAATACTTTTTGCCTATCAGGTAAATAGACACCCATTGCCAGAATGCTTGTATATATTTACCTGCGAATTCAGGTATTTCCGGTGGTGTCATTTCGAGCGCGCTGGAAAGTGTAACTCGGACTTAACCAAATTAAATGGCTAAACGGAAGAAGCCAAAAAAACCCACTGCAATGCCCGCAATTTGCCAGCTCCGGGAAAGCTCCTCTTCCAGATTAGACCGAGGCGGCCCCTATCGCGCCCTGATCCCGGTGGTCTTTGGCAGGAGCATGCGGCGTGTAGGCCGGGGGTGGCGGGAGGGGTACCTTGCCGCTGCCGCCGCCTCCGCCTCCGCCACCACAGGTTCCGTTTGCCCCGCGGTTGCCGCTGCCGCTGCGGCTGTTGGCTGGCGACGCCCTGTAAACAGGACGCACCGCCCTGTAAACCAGAGGCGGTGGCAAATGGCGGCATCGCCATAACAGATGATGGGCCAGACCGCACACGAATGCAATGAAACACACCAGAAGGGATATCTCCAACAGTAATTCGTGCCCGCTCTGCTGGCCCGCCAATCCGTTTAGCCCGTGCGCCCCGATCTCATTGGCAGCCGTGGTGGTCGCATTGGCAGCCATGGGGGTCGCTTTGGCAGCCACGGTGGTCGCTTTGGCAGCCGTGGTGGTCGCTTTGGCAGCCGTGGTGGTCCCCTTGACAGCCGTGGAATGGCTGACATTCACGGCTGTGGCACTCGCCTGGTCAGCTATGCAGTGGAAAAAGGAGAGGGCAAACATCCCCATCATAAGCCGGTGGCGGTAGAGAGCCACTGCCACCGACACTGCCGCCATCATCATCATTACTGTAGGATATGCGACCCGGCCAGGACCTAAATAGCCGTCGGGGGGGCGGGCCAACGGAGACGCTGCCAAAGCCTCTAAGCCGCCTGCTTACCGGCCGGGCCCTAAGAGGCTGGCCGACAGTGACCGATAACATTTTTGCTGGCCTGTCGGCCAGGGAGCGGGTAGCGATGCTGCGCAGACGAGTCCGCTGCAAATGGTGCAACTGCTTGATAGATCGCAATCACTACAGATGCTGGTGTATGCAGGGCGGCTGGCTGAGCAAGCGCCAGGCCTCGCTCATGCAGGCAGAGACCGGGCGCTGTTATCATTGCTCGGTGCTTTTGCCTCCGCGGCCACCGAGCCAGCCTCCGTCTTCAGCCTCGCCGCTGCCACCTTCTTCCGTTGTCCTCTTTCCCTCTTCATCCGCTTGCGCGGCCTCCTCCTCCTCCGCTTGCGCCGCCTCCTCCTCCTCATCCGCTTGTGCCACAGCTTCCGTTTCTGGCAGAGGATGCTGCGAGGATGCGGAGTGCCGGCTCCTGAGGACGGGAGTCGCGGGAGAAGAGGGGTCGGGCGACCGGTTGCCCGACCCCGGATTTTTCTGCCCAGCCGGGCACGACATCAACTGCACGATTGAAAAACGTGCGTAGAGCAAAGGAAGGGCCGCCGCACCGCTGTTCTCGGTGTACACGTCTTTAGGGTGAAGGTTGGAGAAAATGATGACGATGGGCAAGTCGCTGTTGAGCTTCTGCGCATTACGGTACTTTTTGTTGAAACTGTAATTTCCGTCGCAGATCAGGTTGAGCTCGCCAATAGGCAGCACAGACTCGCCGGAGTTGCCGTATTCGTCGAACAAGATAAACTGGCTGTTGGGGTCGAATTCATGCCAGAAGCCATTGCTGCGTTTGCCCTCGAAAGCGTAGCACTTTTGCTTGATAAATTTAAGCGCGGTGGTTTTACCTGCGTCCGGCTGCCGGCTGTATATCCACCAGTGGCGTTTCTTGTAAGCCTTGCTGCGTTCCAGCAGGTGCTGGAAGAAGGGATGGTCCCTTGCCACGATAACCCCCCCGGTGTCTTGGCCACCACCGCTGGCCTCTGCCAACGGCTGGTCTTCCACGTAAGACAGGCGTGGTGGAACCTCAATCCGGACCGTTTGGCCGCCCACAAAAGACAGCTCCAGATACTTTCCCGCCTCGATATAGCTCTTTGAATGGTTGGTGAAATAAATGCCCAGCTCCTCTTGGGCCCGTTTTACCGCCCCTATGTCGCGGTAGCTTACGGCGCCCGTCTGCAGTAGTTCCGACACCGGTGTGTTGACCAGCAGTTTCAGGTGCTGCCTGTTCTTCTCTTTCTGCGCGCTGTCTATGTTGATGGCAAAATCAGAACGGCTGCAGCCTTCGGCCACTGCAAAGCTGCTCGTCTTGACCCACTCGACAAATTGGTGGTAGGGCACGTTGACCCTGTGGATATTTTCGGCGTGTAAAAGGTGGTTGAAATAAACTGCATAACAGAAGGCACCAGTGAGAAATATCATGTCATCATCAAACAGCATGTATACAGCATTGTCTAGCACCATGAGCTCCCTGGGGGCCTGGATGTCCGGGCGCCCGCAGTACAGGTCGGCCTTCAGTCGCTGGGCCAGCTCCTCGCTGATGCCAGGATGAATTTGGACTATATGACGTTTGCTGCAGATCTTTCTGTACATAGCTCAGCACCAGCATCACACCTCTCCTTCCGGTGCCTCTTCTTATATAGGCTTCGGGGAAAGGGGAGGGAGGGCAGACCAAAGCTTGAGGCTCCTCCGCGCATACGGCCACTATGGAGGACTCTGTTATCGGCTGCCACGGCAGCAGGCTGCCAGTGCACCGGTTAGTACTGGCTTGCCACAGCGCCCCTCTCGCTGCCCTGCTGGCCGAACAACAGAGGCCAGAATGCCAGGCTATGGGGCAAAAAGAAGCGGGAGAAGACAAAAAAGAAGAAGAAGAAAAAGAAGAAAAAGAAGAAAAAGAAGAAGAGAGGGGTCCCTTGGTGTTGCTGGACGTGACCAGTTGGTTCCCGCTGGCGAGCGACAGGGAGCCCGTGCTCGACGCCCTGCGCTACATACACGGGCAGGAGCTGAGGCTTTCGGTAAAGCGTGCTGGGAAGGTTTTAAGGGTAGCGCGAGTTTTCAGGTGCCCCCAGCTAACTCGCGCCTGCCACGTTTATTTGGCCCGAAAGCTGACCGTGGCCAATTCGCCGCTGGTGTGGCGCATGGCGGCCGCTGGCCGTTACCCTGGCGCAGACCGGTGGCTGGAGCGGGCTGCCAGGGAGGTAGCTGTGCACCGTTTCGGTGACACTCTTAGGCACCGCGGGCTGATGGGCCATTTTTCCCAGCGCACTCTGCGCTGGCTTTTCCAGAACGGCCTTGCCGAGATGACTTGCGAAAACGATGTGCGCCTTTTTGCTGCAAGTTATTCGCTGCCCCCAAGTGTGGTGCCCCTGGACACGGTCGCCTGCAGGCGAGCGATTCCCAGGCTTCGGGCTCACGATGCTTGCATAGTTTTTTCTCAGTGCGGCCTGGTGTTTCGACTGCGCGACTACCGGTGGTATCAGTTCCCGTCCGGGTTTTGCGGGGCGGTCAGGGGCACGGACATCGGCATTGTCTACAAAGACTGCGGCGCTGAAGACCGTGGCAACGACGACCGCGAAGACCGCAAAAGGAGGCCGCGGGTCCTGTTAGATTCCGCGTCGGCAGGCCGTCTCTTTGAGGCCGAGGCCCCGCGAGGCAGCCTCCTGTTTTCCACGCGCTTCGGAAGACTGTGGGCTGTGTACCCCGAAGCGGAACAACAGCAGCAAGGGGGCGGAAGCAGCGTGTGGCTGCAGGAGCTCGCGTTGCCTGAAGGCCAGTGGTTGGAGAGGAACCTGGTGGTAGCGACTGGGCCGGAAAGCGTCCTCGAGCTGTCGCACGTCGACGCGCTCGAGGACGGCGCTTACCTGTACGTACTCCAGCGTAACCCCAACTCTATGCTGTTGCGCTTGTTTACCCTGCATGAGAGCGGCGCCGTGACAGAGGAGATGCAGTCCGTTGTGCTGTATTTCTATTTCGGGCTGCCCTCGGCTGTGGAGACTGGGGGGGCCATGCCGACGCACTGGCCAGACCTGGCCTCGAGTGTGAAACGAGGAGCGGATGGATCCGTACGAATAACTGTGCTGGTTCGGGGCAGAGACAGGTACTGTTGGGGTCACGGGAAGACGCGGTCGCCCTCCAGCCGATGCCAGCCGGAGGAGGCGCGGCCTTTCGAATGGCCGCTGGCGCCAGGTATTGGCGCCTGGAGATGTTCGCGCCACTTTTTGCTGGGCAAACGCATCCTGCGCCTCCTTTTGGCCAGCGGCCCTCGAGCGGGCAGCGACCTGGCAGCGCTAATGGTGGACGGCCAAGGCCCGCCAGTGCCCGTGCCGCCGGCGGCGGCTGCCTATGCCAGGAGCCTCGACGGCCGGGGATGCCTGGGCATTTCCCTCTGCCAGCTTGGCGGCTGGTTCTTCGATCTGGCGGCCAACTATTGCGCAGAGCCCAGGACGCAGGCTCGGGCCTTGCACAGACCAGTGCTTGAGCATGGCAGCCTATAAGACGAGGTGATAAAACGCTCTGCCAGTGACGCGGATGGCCTCCACCCGGACGACCACGACGATGATAACAACGAGTAAGAAGATGTTAGGCAACTTCTTCGACAACGGGCTCTACTCGGACGTGAGCCTACGTTGCGGGAAGGACGTGATCGCCTGCCACCGGGTGGTGCTGGCTCATCGCTCAGCTTATTTCGAAGCCCTGTTCCGGCACCGCCCGGGGCCGGGCCGGTGCCTGGACCTGGCGCCCGTGTTCGCAGGAGACCGTGGCCTGTTTCGGCTCGTTTTGGCGTTCATGTACGGCCGAGCCGAAAGGGCGGTGACCAACAGAAACGTGGCCCGTCTCCTCGGGGCGGCCAATTATTTGCTCTACCCCGCGCTGATTCGGGCCTGCCTGCGTCACCTGCTGACTCGTTTGACCACGCGCAACTGCCTGAGCGCCTGGATGGCCGTGGGCAGGTTAGGGCCGGGCCGCTACGAGGAATCCGAACGCGTTTTCAGGAGTTTGGCGGTCTCTCGTCTCTGCGACCATCCGAGGCTGCCCGGCGCATCCCTGGCCGTGTCGCGTTTGAACCCCGAGGAGCTGCTCTGGTGTCTGGACCGGGGTTTGACCGAATGCGCGGACAGAGCGGACGCTCGCTCGCTGGTGCGGCGGTATGCAACAGGGCGGCCCGGCCCTGTCGAGCAGTTAGGTCCCATCATGCGCTCGGCCCTGTCGCACTGCCGAGGTCGCAGCGTCGCCGGGCCCGGCGGGCTTCTGGTTGATACCGCGCTGGTGTTGCAAATGGGCAACGTCGGTGTCAGCGGCAGCGGCCCGCTTTGCCTGCTCTGCCGCAAAGGACGCTGGAGGCGGTTGCAAAACGAGGCGGACCGTCCGGGCGCACCGGACTTCGGTTTCCGCTACCGGCGCCGTAATTGGCTTTTGCGTGTCGCGCAGGACCGGAGCGTCGTGGTGCTCTCGTCCGAGCCGCCGACGCCGCCGCCGCATCCGCTTTGGCGGGCCGTCGGGCGGGCCCGGTGTCGCGGTTGGCCCCTGTACAGGGCAGAGTCGGACATCGTTCTGCTTCACGCCGAAACCCGGTGCTCCGGTGGGGCGTTGATTTACGTGGGCTGCAGGAGCAAAATGACTGTGCTGTTTTTTCACGGTACCGGCCCTTCAGGCTGGCGGGTGAGAACCGTAACCGAGACCCCCCTGCTGCTACCGCCGCCCGACCTACGGACCCACGCCTCTATCCATTTCACCACATCTTTTACGAGCTTGGGCCGCTTTGCCTTCATGCTGGGCGACACCCTGTATGGCTACAGGCGAGGTGCCGGGTGGGAAACCTCCGCCGTACCTTGTCGGGCTCCGCGTACGGCCGGGTGCGTGCACGTTTTGCTGTCGGCGAGCGGGCTTGTGGGACACTTGTCCGCTGACCGCATCACGGGCCTCTGGATGCTCAAGTGCGGCGACGAAGGCGGCGTGGTGCTTCCGGTCCCCTGTTACGCCCGGGCCCGGTTGATGGGGGTGCGATCGCGGCTGGCCGAATCCATTGCGGGCGCTGAGCGGGCTCCCAAGACAGACGCGGTATGGGTCTGTGGCGCCGGCTTCAATGCCCTGCGTCTGGGATCCGCGGAGTTGGCAGCCCTGCTAAATCGCGACTGCTCCCGAGACGCCCCATCTGGGAGGCGCCCTTTTTGATTTTTTTCTGGGCAAGGCCAGCGGGTGCTTTTCTGTTAAATTTCCAAAACTGCCTGAAACTGTAAGAGATAGGAAGGTGAAATTTTGTGGGTGAACTGGATATGTATGACGGAAGAAGCTGATTGATTTTGGACATAATTAGTCAATGCTAATTTGCTAATTTGCTAATTTGCTAATTTGCTAATTTGCTACTTCGCTAATTAGCAATTTTCACTAAAAATAGGATATCTCATTTATTGTTTGCATTAGAGATGTCAATTAAAAACTGAACACATCCTTGAAGTGATCTCTAACTGCTTAAGTATTAAAATGAGGATACTTTTGCTTAGAAATAGGCCAAAAAAAGTCTTTTAAAAAAGTTAAAATGTTTACAAAAATATTGATGTGCTATATCTCAGTAACAGTGCCAGATAGGCCTATAGTTACTGTTATTCATAGATAGAAACTCATATATAGCCTTTCATTTTGCACCATGACCTGTGACCTGCGGTGACGGTGAAGGTCACAAAAGGTCACATTCATGAATTTTATGAAAAACGATTTTTCTCAGTCAGTTTTTGAGCTAGATACTTCATGTAAAGACCTAAATAATTGCCAACTGTATGCAAACAGCATAGGGCCATTTTCAGGCTCTTCCAACATACTTCCGGTCACCTGACCGGTCACCTGATGTCATAAATGCTATTTTTGCTTAAACTGCTAAAACTCCTTCATTTGTAAAGCTAAAAACTTCAAGTAAAACTAAAATTATCCAGGACATAATACTAAAATACTGTAAAACCCTTATATTTAGCGAGCCCTTTAATTTAGCGAAATTAGCAATTGAAATAAAAACGCTAAAAATAAAGGCCGCCAAAATAAAATAATAACATAGGGTGTTACTCTAGGATGAAACCTCATACACATTGTTTAAGGGCCAGATATTTCACCTTTTGTCTCGCTGGAAAACAACACAATGGCACCTCAAATTTGTGGATAAATCTGTGATAATATCCTTGTGGATGTAGATAAAGTTTCACTTGTACTATTTAGTACTGGATCTACTTAACTAGATGTAACATTGCTACACCCTGTTTTAAGGTTTTTGACCAAAAACCTCCAAACATGTTAAGCTGTAGTCTTATATTTTATTCACTCAAAACATATAAATACTAGTATTACAACAAGGTCAAACAATAAAAGCGCTAAATTAAAGGGCCGCTAAAATGTCAACAAATGGTAAAACGCTAAGATTTAGGGCCGTTAAATTAAAGGGTTTTACAGTAAGCATATTTCTGTGCAGAAATTGGCAAAAAAGTCTTTAAATACGGTAACTATGGTTACAAAAATGATGACATGCTATATCTCAGTAAGAGTGCCAGATAGGCCCATGGTTGCAATTATTCATAGATAGGAACTCATATATAGCTTTTCATTTTGCACCATGACCTGTGACCTGCGGTGACGTGAAGGTCACAGCAGGTCACATAACATAAATTTTACAAAAAAAAAACATTTTCTCAGTCAGTTTTTGAGCTAGAGACTTCAGGTTAAGATAAAAATAAATGGCCAAGGGTGTGCCCACAGCATGGGGCTATTTTTGGGCTCATACAACACATTTCCAGTCACATGATATCTAAAATATTACTTCTATAAAGACTGCAACTGCTTCTTATTTAATGCTAAAGACTTTAAGTAAACATTAAAATATCTAGCACATTGTCTAGAGTCTAGCTCTATATTAAAGTCTGCAAATTTTCTATGCAGAAATTAGCAAAAAACATCTGTCAAATATGTTACCATGATGTTTTTTCTATTGTTGGCTTAACCAGTCAAGTTCAGAAGTGAGCCTAAATGCATGTTAGGTCAAAAATTTTATTTTCAGAAAACTGTTATATTTCATACACTGGTTACATTAATGACCCCATTAAAATTTAAAGTTATCCTTGACATCAAGTTTAAATGCTTAATTCATAAATGTGATACTGGCCACAGGAAACTGGCACCATGACCTTTGACCCACAGTCACCTTGAAGTTCACAATAGGTCCCCTAAGGTAAATTTAAAATAATTTTGACATGCAATATCTGAGAAAGGCTGACTGGTAGACATACACTTACAGTTATTAATTAGTTAAGATCAGAAGGCGCCTAATCCCATCTACGGATGGGTCTCTAGTTTTGTTGGTTCGCTAGCCCGCCAGGCCAGCCCCTGTCTGGTTTTGTTGGTTCCCTGGCCCGCCAGGCCAACCCCTGTCTGGTTTTGTTGTTCGATAGACCGCCAGGCCAGCCCCTGTCTGGTTTTGTTGGTTCCCTAAACCGATGGGTTGCAAGCCCGATAAATTTCTGTCTGCTGTCAGTATTACGGAGATGAGCCGGTGGTTCGCCCCCTAAGTATTATGGTTGGTTGATTGGAAAATTATTCGATTTCGCCCCTTTGGTCTTACTCGGGGCAGGCCATTTTAGAGGCAACCGAGGCGGCTTTCACCCGCTCTGCCGCCTCTTGGTGGCGGTCAAAGCTTTGCTGCAAAAGCCCGGCCCCGCCTACACCGTCAGGGGGGCAGGCGGGCGCCAGGCAGGCCTCCACGCAGGGCGGCGATGTCGAAGCCGGCGGCGGCGTTGTCATCGTCGGTGGCGGCGTCTGTGGTGGCGCTGGTAGCTGTTTGGCAAAGCTTTCTAGTTTCTCGTCTAGATCTTTAACTCGGCACTCAAGTTTCTTGACTTCGGTGTCGGTGGCTCCTGCATTAGCGGCTTCGCTAAACTCCTGTTGTACCGAGGCGAGAACCCGCTTGAGTTCATCACGATACCCTTGTCCTCGTGGCCCCTGCCGTTGTTCTCGGCCCTTCAACGCGGCCTCGATGTCCAACAGTTTGGACATGACGCGTCCCTCTCCGCCTCGTGCATTTCTCCGCCTACGCTTGGGCCTGTCTTCTTCGTCGTAGTCATCGTCGTCATCGTCTTCGTCGTCGTCGTCATCGTCGTGGCGGCAGAGGCGGCGGCTGTGGTGGTGGTGGTGGTTATCTTTGTCGCCATCGTCATCATCCTGGTCGTTATCTTCACCACTCCGCTGCCGCCGAATGTCTTTGCCCGCCAATGGGCGCTTCCCGCGCGATTTACCGCCCTTGAAGTTTTTGGTGCCTTCTTCCGTGGTGCGGCCTCTCTGCTGGTCCAGCAAAATTTCCAACAGCTTGCAGACAAGATTTTTGCTTTGGCTCTCATCGGCTCTGTTGTCCTCCTCTGCTCTGTGGTCCTCCTCTGCTCTGTGGTCCTCCTTTTTCCCGCTTTCCCGCTCCCCCCTCTCCAAATTCGGTTTCCCCGTGTGATGGCGCATGCTGGCTAACAGAAACTCACCGTGATTTCCCTTCAGCATCCTGGCGTCCTCAAATAGTATTTTTTGGCACTGCGGGGACAGGCGTTTCTGGTCTAGCAGTGCCATGATTAGGCGCAGGCTTAATTCGTCCCCTTCTAAGGGCCAGCTGGTGGTGCCGGGCCCGGTGGCGGCACGACGGGCGTTCACCTGGCCTGCCTGGTGCGGGCCGTCCTCGTTGTCGTGGTATCGCACCAGGGTCCCTCTGCGTTGGCCTACTCCCACCAGAGCAACGTGTATTATTTCATCGCCTCTGCTCGACATACTGAACGAGGGGAACAGAAAAGAGAGTAGGCCGGTCACTGACTCTCCCCGGCGTCTGGCCAGCTCCTGGGCCAGGGCTAAAAACCCGGGCCCGTCGATGAGGGCACGCGCAAAGAGTCCCTTTCCCGGTATGTGTCGCACCGCGCAAACCGTGCCAATGCGACCTCCCTCGACGGCCCCCTGTGAGGGTGGCCCCTGGTGGTCAATTTGCAGGGGGATGGCGCGACCGCCACCGCTGGCAGCCCCGCGGCTCATCCTCGCCCCTTGCTCCCCCGATATTTTGAATTTACCCGTGTCCCTGTCATACAGGGCCAGAAAGCCTTCCACCCCTATTAAAGATTGCCTCCTCCGCCGCTGCCCAGCCATGCCATGGGGGTGATATTCCTTTACCACGACCCCAACGACCACGTAAATAGTGGGGGCGCAGAGAGGTCTGCGACGCAGCTCCCACCCCCGCTTCTGTCTGAAGGATGGGAGCTGGTCCACGTGGAAGCGGCCCGTTCTTCATCAGGTGACGACCGGATCGCCTGGGGCAGAGGGCCTCCGCATGAGTCTGCCTGGCTGTTGGTCCAGCGCACCGACTACAGGCCCGGCGGTTCTGCTCCCCCCCCGCCGGGCTTCGACCTGGTTTTCGTGCCTAGCGGCGGCCCCACCAACCCTCATTTTTACGTTCGTCAGCGGCTCAACCGCGTCCACTATCCTTTCTGTTTCATCCACCGAGAGGGTGGGCGGCCTTTGATCGTGCTGGGCTGCGGCACAGACAAGTCGCTGAGTGACCTGGCGCTGATGGTCTACTCTGCGCAAGTAGGTGCCGTAGCCGTTCCTAAGGAGAAAGCTCTCTTTTTTTCGATCGTCCCTGATGTCCAATCTCAGGCGAGCACAGGAGGCGAAGTGTTCGAGGTCGCCCCTGCGGCCTCGGGCCGTATTTAATCCGGCGCCCGTAAACCCATTTTTTCCCTGTTGTAAAGCATGTCCTGCGGCACTGGGCCGGTGGCGTTTTTGGTTCTGAACGAACTGTTGCTGGCCTTGTTGGCGCTACCTCCCGCTCTGTTCCGCAGCGGGTGGTCCCTGGGCGAGGATGGCGCAGGGGGCAGAGACCCGTGGGAGGGACCGGCGACGGGGGCAGGAGGAGGAGGGGGAGTGGGCGGCGGGGCTGCCCAGCGTGTCTACGCAGCCGGCCTGGTGGCGCTCACGGCTGTGCCCCTCTTTTCGTTTGTGCCCGTCTCCGTCGGAGCCATTGTGGTCCGTTTACTGGCCAGGCTCGCTTGCCTGGCCGTGTTTCAGGTATTCCTGGCCTACTGCTGTGTCCTGTGGGCCAGGACAGAGGCGGCAAAACTTCTGTTGCAAGACAGCCGTTTGGCACGCCTCATTTACGTGGCCGCCCCAGCCAACCTTTACGGTTGCTCCACGGCCACGCAAATCGCCAAGTTGGCAGGCACCTCGGTGCTCGCTCTTCGCTGGCAACCCCACGTGAGGTTTCTGGACGCCGATCCCTCCTCTGCGGCCGCCTGGATATTGCTGGTCTGTACTGTTAGCGCCGTGGCAGCAGACATCGCGCTCTCTCGATCTCATCCCTGGGCGTCCTGGCACCTGGGCTATTATGCGTCCACCTGCCTCTACTCCCTCTATTACTTGACGGCCTCCTGCAGGGAAAGGCCGGCCATAGAGCATAAATTTATTTTTGGCCTGACTCTGGTCATTGCCTGCCTGTTTGGCACGCTTAAACTGTTGCACAGGCTGGTGTGGAAACGCAGGAAGAGCAAAGCTGCCGAGTCCCGGGACAAAGGGGAAGGGACATAAAAGGGAAGGCGGCGCTCAGTCCAGGCCCAGTCGCCTCCATGCAGTCAACCTACGAGGAGGACCTGTTCGGTGCGCCGCCGTTATCAGACACAGAAAGCGAGGGCGATGCGGAGCAGCAGCAGGAAAAGCATGGAAATGCCATGGGGGCAGCAGTTGAATCTGCCGTGCCCTTGATTCAGCGCCAGCGAATTGGGGCACCCCAGCCCCCGTGGAAGCAGAGGACCGCCGACGAGCGCCAGGCATGGGGAAACGAAGATAACGTTGCTATCCAGTTTGTGCTCGACAAAGCCCTGGAATGCATCGAGTCAGGGCGAAAGGCTTTGGACGAGGACGGCTGTCTCCGAGAGCTGGTGAGCTCTGTTCGAGACGAGCTGAGGGCCAGATTTCCGGACGTGCCAGAAACCCTGTTGACGGACGACGGGCTTACGGCGATTAACCCGCCGGCCCAACCCGAGGATGCGCTCGACCAGCGACGCTGCCTGGACCAGGGGCGCTACAGTTGCCCTTTGCCGTTGTGTCAGCGGCCTTTCGAGTCAGCCAAGAAATTGAGAAAACACCTGGGCCTGTGCAAGAATAAAGGAGGCGGAAACAGGCGCCAGAAAAAAAAGTTTAGCTGGGTGAAATTTAACCGAGACGACACCGTCATCTACAGGTCCCTGAAGTATCTGGCTCGCAGGCAAAAAGCCGCGCTGGCCCACGTCAAGCAGGGTTCACGCCGCCCTCTGTACATTTCGGTGCCGGCCGACCGTCTGGGCGCGGTACTTAAGGCCCTGGGCGTCAAGAGCGATGAGATGGAAGAGGGGGAGGGGGAGCCCGGTGCAGATGGCAGGCAGTGTGATGACGCAGGACCTGAACCAACTGCTGTCTAGGGCCAAATTTCGGGTCTACGTAAACCGAGTGAGCCGCGATCAGGTGATGGTGGAGAGCAAAGATGCGCGCATTCTGGACGATATAAGGCTGTTACGCCAAGGGCAGACGTTAAGCCCAAAATCGCCTCTGCTCAAAATTCAAACCTTGCTCGGAGCCTGGCATAAGCTGCTGCTGCAACAACAACAACAACAACAACAACAGCAAGGCCAGGAGGAGGAGAAAGAGGAGGAGGAGGGAGGGTGCGAGACGCCCGTAGCATTGCTGGACCTCTCGCTGGCCCTAGCCTTGTACCCGGCCTGGCTGATGCCAGAAGGCTTGCCGCATCGTGTTTGGAATGTCAGCCGCCAGGCCTGCGACCGGCTGGATGCCCTGAGCCAACTGGCAGGCGGCGCGGCCCTGCTGGCGCGCTCGAAGCTTTTCACAGGCCGTGCGCCTCCGCAGCCCTGACCCTCGGGACTCGGACCATAGCCACTGCTGGGGCAAAGTGTTTGTCCCCTTTTCAAGAATGTCTTGTTAATTTATTCAAATAAATATAAATTGTTTTTCCTCAAACAAATTTAAATTTAATAGATTTAATATATATTTCTTTCTTGTCAAGGCACCAATTAATGGAGGACCATAACTACTTTCACACCTTGCCGGATACTGTTATATTTAATATTTACTGTCAGGTGTTGCAGAATCCAGTGCAAGGCATACCCGCACAGAGACGATGGTTTCCTCAAACAAATTTAAATTTAATAGCTTTAACCTCCTGAACACTGAAGCGGGAAATTTCACACATGGTACAGTGATCTACTACTTCCTGGTATCCTAGGTCAAGTGTTTGCTAAGGTTTGGGTAATATATGAGACCACATAGGCTGGCTGCTTTTATATTTGTAAATTTTGCATAGATTTCAACTTTTAGTTTTCAAGATTTTAGTTGCCAAAGAAGCAATTAATACCTTTTTCCACATTATTCCACAATTTTGATAAAAATTCCTTTTTCTGGTGGATTTAGTAAGAATGAAATAGTTAATGATGGATATGAACACAAAGGTTCTTATATATTTTAATGTAGTTTAGAAAACTGAAGCACCCAGTTTCAATGTCTCCCTCAGCCAGGTTGAGTGTTAAAGAATATGGTTGCCATGGAAACAATAATTAAAATGATACAGGGTGGCCTAAAATCTAGCATACCTAGGGCTATGTGGCTGCTGAGTCCCCCTATATTGGCATAAAGTGAAACACTGTGACAAAGTAACAGGGAGTAATGTTTGTCTAAAATACTAGCATAGGCTAACTAAACCTTGTCAAAAACGTAATTGACCATCAGAATTATGTGATCTTTATTAGCATTTAAAATTTAAAAGATGTCGCCATTTTGAATCATTAATATGGTCAGATGAACATTTTACAGTGGCCTACTGGTAGGCCATAATTATAATTTACAGTGTTGTAAAAGGCAAAAAACATTGATGTTTCAAGTAATATTTATTTTGTTTTTTTACACTAGATATTTAAAAACAGAAATTCATGGGTATTATTTGAATATTCATTAGGTTACATTATGTAATCTGCAAAAATGTAAATTGCAAAAACTGAAAGGGCCTCATTAGAGGAATATGAGGTGTAATTTGTTTATTGTCTCCTTTTCTGCAATGATCCATAAAATAAATAGAAATAAAAGAAACAATACTTTGCTGTATGCTATTTTCATTGTGATATTTGATGTGCCATGTGACCTAATTTACATAATAATATAAACACTGATAGGCATACACCAAGTACTATCTTGAAGGTTTTTCAGGTGATAATTATATAGTTGTTTTAGGCCTATCAAACTCATTTTATCTCACATATTAATTGTTAAATGACCCTGGTAGCCATTTTAAATTATTCTTTTGTCAAGGTAGGTAATCCGGGTCATGCTGGCCCCCATTTTGAATACTTTTTTGAGTCACATAACAATACTGTAGGAAATGTTATAAAATGCAAAAAATGTTAAAACTTTGACCTCGAAAATACAATATTTTGAATATTAAATGAGGTCGCGTGACCTCATTTGCATATTTTTAAAAATTAAAATAAAAGCCTACCAAGTTTCCTTTCAGAATATATATGGTTTGTTATGGTTTCCTGTGCAGTTGGTGATCAAGTAAAACAAATTTAACATTTTATTAAATTTTACCTAGAAATTCAGCAGTGAGGAGGTTAATATATATTTTTTTCTTGTCAAGGCACCAATTAATGGAGGACCATAACTACTTTCACACCTTCCCAGATACTGTTAGATTTATGAAGTGCTATATATATATATATATATATATATATATATATATATATATATCCAGGAAAAAGGGACAGAGTTAGTGAAGGTCAGATGTTAATAGGCCACAGGTCAAGGGGGCCCCAGATCATATAATGTTAGGGGCCCCAGATCATATAATGTTAGGGGCCCAAAAGGTGCTTATTAACCCCCCTCCTGCCTAGCAGGAGGAAGTTTTGCCTTCTTCCGTACTCATTGCTCATTCACACAATCTAATGATCCCTTTTCTTGCGGCCCATAAAACCCCCCTTGAAAAAATACTCCCAGTTTCGTTCAGTTAATTTTTTTTCGATGAAACGTGTCAGTGTATGACAGGGTGAAACACTAAAAGTCTCCACGTTTGCCCAAGTGTTCCAACTTAAACCAAAAAAACTGTTTTTAATAACTTTAGGGGGTGGTTCTTTTGGTCAAAAGTATAATTAGTCTCCCTCTCAATACTGTGTTTTTAATCTCGGATACTCTGGGCTCGGGCTCTATTATCGATCATAATTTTGTTTTTTTTTTCAGGCGTTGAGTGCCAGTGCCATTTTTTCCACTATCCTGCCTTGAAAACCTGTCTGTAAAAAGCTAGGCACATCGTCCAGCTCTTCCAGGCCCCCGCTGAACAAGAAATTAAAGTTTACCGTTGAATAGGCGGCCGTGTTCGAGTCCTCTTTGTACATACCCACCGTCTTATTGATGGCAAAGTTTTGAGTGTGCAGGTCATTGTAAATTGTCTCCATGATGCAGTTAAATTCATGCTGCCAGTAAATAACCGAGTGCAGAGGTGGATTTTTTTTGCTTTCCCTAAAAAAGTCATAGTAAAAATCCAGAAACTTGAGAAAACGGTCCCCGACGACACCGTTGCAAGCCGCCGCAGCCGCCGCCGCCGCCGCTCCCTCCGCCGGCTGGAAACGTGGCAAAAGCCCCGCGCTCGGGTCCTCCTCTCCTGTGCCCGTTGGCGAAAGTGTCAGCAACACGATGTAACAGCCGTGCAAGAAATTGACGCTTGGCAAACTGACCGGACACGTGTCAACGGAGGCTGTGATGTGGCGGAGCACACCCGACCAATGGCCCGGCGACATCATATGCCTGGCCACGTGTAGCAGGGCGATGGCATTGACGCAGGCCCGCCGCTTAACGGCCCTGTCGAACAGAGAGTTGTAGGGGGAGGAAGCTCGTTTGAAGAGCAGGCTGTCGGTGGGGCCCGAATGGTGAACTGTCAGGTGTTGCAGAAGCCAGTGTAAGGCGTAGCCGCCCAGCGACGATGGTCCGCCACCTGCCCTTGAAGAAGAAGACAGGCTGATTTTGCCAGTGTTCGCGTTCAGCTTGTAAGTGTCGGTCATGCGAGAGAAAGAGCCTGAACTAGCAGCGAGCCTGTCGAGCGCTCGCTCCACGAGGTCAGGGTCCAGGCGCTCGGGCAGCCTGTCTTCCCAGCCGCCAGCGCCATGATTCGCCCCAAAGAGGTGCAGAGTGACCAGGGCCGCTTTGGTGTCGCTGAACGACAGTTCGTCGTGCGACGACAGAGCGGCGTTGATGGCGGACACATGAAAGTAAACGAACATTGTGTTGGCCGTGTACTCAGTGGACAAAGAAACGCCTGCCCCATACAGGTATTTGCTGGATAACAGCACCTTGCCCTTGGGCATGAGCCGTCGAGACTTTCCTAGGTTTTTGTAAACCGCCAGGCCACGGGCGACCCTGTCACGCGCCAGTTTCCAGGTGTTGTCGTAGTAGGAGTTCAGCTGGACGTACTCATCGTCGCGTTTTGAGGCGTCCAAACGAGCTCTCTCCCTGTACCAGGCCACGATGTCCACCATATGCGGAGGCTGTGGAGCTGGCGCTGCCCTGTCGTCGTCTTCGTCGTTGCGGGCGTCATCATGATGGGCCTCATCCTCTCGGCCCCGCCACCCCCCCTCTTTTACTCCCCGCTCCCGCTCCTGCTTTCTCTGCCGCTCCCTCTCCTGCGCGACGACCCGGGCAGCCAGCGGCCCTCGTTGCTCGCGCCTCGACTTTTTTTTGTGCGCCTCTTCTTGGTGCGCCAGCGCCAACAGCGGGGCGTCCTGGTAAAGGGCGTGGCCCAGGGTCTCTTGTAGGCTGTTAACCAAGGCTCTGTGCCCGGCATCATCCGGTGGTGGTGGCTCCCGGTTCTGGCAGGCGTGCCGGAGGCGGTCCTGCAAAAGTTTCCTCATCGTGGCTTCGCCGCTGGGACAAAAGCAGACGACACTGCCTGGAATAAATACATAGCAGCATCGGCCTAGCGCTCAACCGAAGGGCCCAGCCTGGCTGCCCTCTCCCCGGCCGCTTCGCCACAGCGGCCTCCTGGTCCGTTTCCTCCCCCGGTTCGCTTCGGCCCCTTTTGCCGGGGCCTTAGGATTTCGTAGTGGAGGCGGCAACGGACCCGCAGCGCCCCGCCCTCTGCCTTTGCCGGCCACCGAAAGCCTGAGCGCCAGGAATACCAGCCTCACCAGCTGCACAGTCCCGCCTATTGAGCAAATAATCAAGAAGCCCTGAAAGACAGGGTTGTCGAAAAGCTGCGACAGCACGCCTTTGATCCCTTGGCCAAGACTGCTCAGAAACCCAGAGGTCGTCTCGCGCACAGACGAGGACACGTGCTCGTACACCTGGTTCGGGTCGAAGCCGCCTTTGCCTTCGTTTTTGCCCCTCTGATCGAGCATCAGCCTGTACTGGTAGATGGCCTCCTTGTTGGCCTGCAGGAAGGCGATGGCAGTGCCCGTGTCGACTATGGAAAAGTATGATTTAAGTTCTGTTTTGTTGTAGAGACGAGGGTCCACATCGGAGAACTCGAGGTGCTCTGTGGCCCGTTGCTCCAGCCGGGTGTAGGCATCCAGGAAACGTATGTCCGGCAAGGAGGCATCGCACCCCGCCGAGCCGTTTCTGGCTCCGGCCAAAATGCACGAAACACGCCGGGCGTGGTCCATCAGGTCAGCTGTCGCGTAGCTGCCAACCAGCTCGTAATCGCGGTAGTGGTAGTAGCGGTCGCCTATTTCAAAAAGATAATCTCCGGCGCTATCGCACACTTTGGTATAGGCAAACAGACCGCTCAGTTCGAATTGGGGAGTCACCTGACGCCATACGGTGGCATTGTAGTAGCTAAACGACACCAGTGGTCTCGAGAAACAACGGTGCTCATTCACTGCGATGCCGAGCCGGCGATAAAGCTCGGGGTTGTGCGTGGTTCGAAGGCTAGCGGCGGGTGTCACCTCTGAGCCCCTGATCGTTTTACACGGGTGGATGGCGAACAGGTCTCCGTGCGCAACCGCTTTTACGGGCCTCTGATAGAACTGGGAGAACACGGCGCTCGGGTCGATGGTAGCGCCCCTCACATTTAGGTCGTACAGGTTCTGCTGGGACCGGCACCAGTTGGTGGCCAGGTTCCGCTTCACTTCATTGAGGTCATCCGCGAGGCGGTCGTACGAGTAGGTGAGCTGGGCCTGGTTGAAGGTAGCCTGCCTGCGTAAGCGTTGTCGCGTATAGGCCCCGGGCGTAAACGCCAGCACCAGGTCCTGGTTGAGCGCATAAAACTCTGTGGTGCCGCGAGCCGATTCCAACAGGCAGGTCCGGTTGCTGCCACGTGGGTTGAAGGCGCTGCGCTGTCTGCTCGCAAACGTGGTCATGGTAGTGTTGGATATGAAATTAACCAGGCCGGGTTTGTCCTGGCCCGTGTACGTCCTCTTGACTGCCGCGAAGCTCATGCGCTTCTTGTAATAGCAAAGCCTGTCCGGATCGAAGCGGTCCCACACGAGCACCGCGCTGCCGGTGCTGATGTGGGTCGGGGCCCCAGGGCCGGCCCCGTAGCCGGCGGGCAGGCGGCCGAGATGGCTGGACACCAGCGACCCGTACGGGGGCTGCGAGCGCACGAACCCTTCAGAGAGCAGGCAGTTGAAGATGCTGTATTCGTTGTAATTTGGCCAGATGTAATAGTAGTAATCCTTTTTGTTCGTGCGCCAGTTACCGTAGGCCGTGAGGCTGGCAGCGCCACTCATCTTTCTCAGTGGGCCGTGCGAACAGCGTTTGGTGGCGAACCAGCGCCGGCAAAGCGCCGGTGCCACCGGCTTGTAGAAGACCTTTTTCCACTCGGTTCTGGTGCCGAAGAAATACAGGTGCGTGCCGATGCGCGTTTCCATCAGCACGCACTTGTAGGCGGGCGTCTCGACGGCCAAGATGTTAGGCTTAAACAGGACGGCGAGGCCTTCCGTCTCCTGGTACGGGGACAGGCCGGCCTGGTCCGGTCCGCCGTCGTTGTCCCCGCAGTCGGGTCTACTGTTGAAGGCCGCAAATTCTGCCACCACTCCTTCGTTGCACCACTTGAGGTACCCTCTCGACATGGCCTGGTTCATTTTGGGGCCTGCGCTTTCCAGGTCTTTGGGCACTATCCTGCCCTTCACCTCAACCGCAAAGTAAAAGGGGGTGATGTCGTTCTGAGTGGCCAACACCAGATGCCGGCCCTGGCCTACTTCCGCGCCAGGCTTTAGCTGGAACAGGTCCGAGGTGCCGGCGAGGCTCTGCGGTTTCTTTTTGAACTCTTTTGCGCAGCTAAGGGTGTTGGGGTCTCGCGTGGCCAACCGGGTTTCGTTCAGGTTGCACCAGAAGAGGCGTTCCCGAATCTTGCTGGACGGGGCTCTGTAACGCAGTACGCTGATCAGAAAATTGTCACCCACATAAACTCGGTCGGGCCTGTCGAAGAGAAAATCGTCGGGCCGTATGAAGTCGGGCCGCGGGTGGCCAAACTGGTCATGTAGCACCGCGAGGCCAGGCGCGGCCCATACCAGCACAAAAAACAGCAAAAGCCTTGAGGCGGTGGTCATGGGGTTGGGTTGCCGTTTGGACTGGCACACTGGGAGCTCGATCGCTTGGCTTAAATACGGACGCCCGACTACCCTATGGCTGGGCTCTGCGCGCTCGCTCACGGGCTCTCCTCTGGCCCCATCTCAGGCTCCGCTTGGGTTTCCATTCAGGCTAGGCAGGGCCCAAACCACACGTGGCTTTATCCCAGCTTCGGGGCAGGCAGGCGGTCGGGCTCAATCTCTATCGGGGTGGTGGTGGTGGGCTCTATCCCTGCTGGCTCATCTGGGCCTCTGCGGGCCGGACTAAACCGGGCGGCCCGCTTCGCCGACGAGCGCAAAGAGTTTGTACTAGCGCAAACATCAGTTCCGCCCAGGCCAAGAACCCGCCCACGCCCGCTACCAGCAAAAAGACCCGGAAAATGGGGTCCGTGAAAAGCCAGGACAAAAAATTGCCAACGCTCTGCACTGCGCCCTCCACCAGGCCGGCAGCCACTCCCGCCACACCGGCTGCCAGAGTCTCCACCACCAGCGCGACATCTGGCGGCCCGTCAAAATGGCGACTGCCGATGTTGGCCCAGTGGTACATGGACTCTTTAAAGGCCTGAAGGAAAGCCACTGCCCTGCCTGCGTCTGTGATGTGGAAATAAGACCTCAGCTCGGCCAGGCTGTAAACGCGCGGGTCCACGCTGGCCAGCTCCAGATGCTCTGTCATTCGCTGGTCCAGCCTCGTGTGAGTGTCGACGAGACGCAGCCACACTGGCACGGCCGAACGGCAGGCGGCCGAGGCGTTCGCTATGCACATTGCGGAGGCAGCGTGATCGGCGATCCGTGTCTTGTTGTAGCTGCGCACCAGCTTGTCGCCGAAAAAATGGTGCAGGTTTTCACCACCCAGGTCAAAGAAAAACTCTTGCTTGCTGTCGCAGGCTCTCGTATAGGGGAATAGCGTGGTGAGCTCGCGGTTCGGGGCCACCTGCGCGTACACAGTTAGGTTGTGGGAATTTTCACGAAACGAGACTAAGGGCCGCGAGAAACAGCGCCGGGCAGCCACCGGAATGTTCAGGCTGCGGTATAGGACGGGGTCATAATCAGTGCGCAGGCTCGGCACCAGCGCGAGCCTGTCGGCCGACACCGTGCGACAGGGCATCACCGCAAAAACGTCCCCGTGAGGCAGGGCTTTGACCGGCCGGCCGTAAGCGGGCGACAGGACCGCGCTGGCGTCCATGCTGGCGTCTCGCAGGGCAAAGTCGTAACGGGTCTGCCCGGCCCTGCACCAGGCAGAGGCCAGGTTCTCCTTTAATCGTCCGAGGTCGTCCGCCAACGCCCGTTGGGCGTAGGCCAGCTGGAAAGTGTCCGTTGCGGCACGGCGTGAGCGGCTGGCGGACAAGGGACTGGTCACAAATGCCAGCACCAGGTCCTGGCTCAGAGCATAATACTCAGGCGGGGGTTTTGCCCTGGCGGTGTGCCCGGGCACTCTGAGGCAAGCGGCGTCATGGCCCGCGGGCTCAAATCTGTGCGATGGCGAGGCGGAAAATATCATCAACATGTCACGGCTGATGAAACTGATGACCTCAGCCGAAGCCCTCTTTGTTAGGGAGCGCACGTGGGCGTGGAGAGTGTACGGGCACAGTCGTTCGTCGGCGAGGCGATCCCAGACCAAGGTGCCGGACCCGAAAACGTAGGCCGAACGCTGGCCATTGCCGGGCCTGTAGCCGGACGGCAGGCGCCCGAGCCGGCTGGACACCAGGCTCTGATAAGGGGGCCGCGTGCGCACGAACCCCTCTTCCAGAAGGCAGTTGTAAATGCTGTAGCTCTGGGACCCTGGGTAGCGGTAGGTGTACGTTTCTGCATTCAACGTGGCCCAGAAATGCGCCACGCCTTTCGCCCGGGCAAACAGCTTTCCGTGGGAGCAGTTACGCTGCGCTGCCCAACGCCTGCAGAGGGCAGGCGGGACGGCCCGGCGACGTCTGTGGGTCGCGCTTGTGCGCGCGCCTAGCAACCAGGCGGTGGTTTTTATCTGAGTTTCCATCTCAGAACAGTAATAGGCCCGGGCCTGGCGCACCGACACACTCGGTTTGAAAAGCACGCCGTGGCCCCGCGTTTCCTGATAGGCGCCCTGTAGGCGCCCGGCGTCGCCCGACCACTGGTGCTGGTGACAGCGGGGCCTGAGGTTAAAGGCAGCAAACTCCTGGGCGTGCCCCGCGCAAAGCCTGACCCCCGTGGCGCCCCGGCCGTCATCCTCCGCCACCCGCGTGCGGTAAAAATAGGTGGCGTTGTTGCGCGCCGGCTGGACGGCCAGGATCACCCGCTCGCCGTAAGGGGGCCGAAATTCCACGATGTCGTGCGTCCCGTCTTGGCCGCCCGCTGAAAAAAGCCGCTGCCTGCAGAGGCTGATGTCCTCGGGACGTTGCAGGGCCTCAGCCGTTTCGTTGGCGTCGCACCAGAAAAAGTCCGTTTGCGGGCCCCGCAGACCGGGTCGCTGGCGGACGGCGAACAATAAGGCGCCTCGCCCCGCCTGTTCGCCCGACACCCTGGGGGGCACAAGGAAACGTTCTGGGGCCTGAAAGCCCCGCCTCGAGATGCCAAAATCGTCCACCACCGTCGGGGATGCGGTGGACGACGGTGGGGTTGACGCCCCACCCACCCCTGGTCGTTTGACCACCCGCGTGCGGTAAAAGTAGGTGGCGTTGTTGCGAGCCGGCTGGACGGCCAGGATCACCCGCTCGCCGTACGGGGGCCTGAACGCCACGATGTTCTGCTGCCGGTCTGGCAAGTTCTGAACGAAGATCGGCTGCCGGCAGAGTCTGGCGTCCTCTGGCAGTCGCAGTGCCTCTGCCGTTTCATTGGCATCACACCAGTAGAACTTCGTATCGGCGAGCCGCCGCCCTTGCTTCTCCTTGCCGACCACCGCCACAACGGAGAGCAGGATGACGCCGTCCCCACCGCCCCCGCCGCTGCCCGCAGAGACCGGCGACACACTGCCGGGAACACGAAATCTGTCCGGGGCCTGAAATCCGCGCCTCTCCACTCCGAACTGGTCCTTCTGCATGACCTCTGCCTTAGCCTCCGCAGCCGCGGCAAAGATCAATAGCAACCAGACTGCCAACAAGGCCATCTCCTTCGTTATTTAAGTAACGGGTCCAGGGAGGGCTGAAGGGGCTAATAAATACCACAAGTGCACGCTCGCTCGCTCGCTCGCTCACAGGGCATGGACCGACCACCACCAAGACGAGACGATGACGACGACGACGATAACGAAAAAGACGTTCACAATGATTCTAACAGGCGTCTCCTGTCCACGTTTGCCGACGATCTGAGACGGTTTGGACTGGCGCTGGGCCAAAAGACCGCCACACCTGTCTCTTCGGGAGGCCAAGAGCAGCCTCCGGCACTACTGCCGCCTCTTCCGACACCACCGCCGCCTCCTCATCCTCCTCTTTCCTCTTCTTCTGCTTCTGCGTCTTCTCCTCGTCGTCAGCCCGCGGCCCCAGAAGACGGGCCGCCAGCGTACGCGCCGCCGGCTGGGAATGGGCCGTCGCCCCCACGTCCCCTCGTCTGGCCCCAACTGCCGGCAGAGCTCTCGCCGGCCCCATCGGCCCCGCCTCAAGATGACGATGACAACGGCGAAGAGGGGCCGCAGGCTGGCCGTGCCACGGAGGCCTCCGCGGTAGCTGGCCCGAGCTGGCGGTACGAGGGGAAGAAGGCGGAAAGCTCGGATGACGACGACGACAGCGAGCGGGACGAGGGCCGCCTCAGGGCCCGGGGCCGCTGCCGCCGCCGAATCCGCCAGGACAGCCCCCCCGTGCCAGATGTGTGGGCCTCGGCCAGGGCCCAAAACGCCCGTAAACGGAACGTGTTTCAGGCCATGGGCCAAATGGCTGAAGAGGAAAGGGCCAGGCCACCGGCAGAGACCAGAGGAGGCGACCGGGCGTGCGAGGAGGAGGACGACAACCACGACCACGACGAAGAAGAAGATACGACGGACTACGACACGGATGCGGAACTGGGACACCATTCTCGAACCCGAGGCGGGTACGCAGAGGAGGAGGAGGAGGAGGAAGAGGAGGAGGAGGACGATGAGGAGGCCGAGGAGCAAGAGGAGGACGACGAGGACGATGGGGCCTATCATAGCCAAAACACAGTCTGGCAGAAAGAGCCCGACAGCGACATCGAAGAGTTGCCCGTGGCATTCGACGAAGACACGGCCGGGCCACGTATCAAACCTGCCTCAATCGTGCACAGTTTTATGGCATTCCTAACGGATGACATGATCTTGGAAATTTGCGACTGCACCAACGACAAGGCTGGGGCCGTGTATGAGTCTCGCAAGGCTCGGGGGGTTAAAAAAGAGCGTTTCGTCTGTGACCCCCTCGAAATGAAAGCGTTCCTGGGCCTGCTGATCCTGCTGGGTGCGCACAAATCAAACCGGGTGTCCTACGATCAGCTTTGGGCAAAGAAGTACGGGCTTCCTGTCTGTCATGCTACCATGTCTCTGTGGCGATTCAAGCAATTCCTGCGCTACATCCGGTTCGATACTGGGCCACGAAACCCCGACGACAAACTGGCTCCCGTCCGCCGCCTGTGGGACCAGGTGAACTCTCACTTCCAGCACCATTACGCCCCCACCGGCCACGTGACAGTGGACGAACAGCTGGTCCCGTACAAAGGCCGGGTGCCTTTTCGCCAGTATATGCCTTCTAAAACGGGCAAGTACGGCATGAAGATTTTCTGGATGTGCGACGCCAAGAACTATTACCCGGTGAAGGGCCTGCCTTATCTGGGACGGGGGAGGCCCAACAAACCGGGAGCGGGCGAGCCCAAAAAACCGGACGCGGGTGCTGGGGCAGATGCGGGCGGCCGGCCAGGGACAAGGAACAAAACGAAGGGGAAAACGCCGCCTGGCCTCACCGCTCTGGAGACGGTGTGGGAGCTTAGCGCGCCCATTGCGCAGAGCGGACGGAACATCACAATGGACAATTATTTTACCAGCAAAGAGCTGGCAGTGAGACTGTATGAGGAGCGGGCCCTGACCTTGGTGGGAACGCTCCGGTCCAACAAACGTTGCCTGCCGCACGAGTTTAAGGCCAATGCTACGCGCCCCTCTGGCTCCACTCTGTATGGTTTTAAGGACTACTTGACGCTAGTGTCGCACGTGCCTGCCAGGAAAAAAGCCGTGCTACTACTGACCACCAAGCACCATAGGCGAAGAACGGACCGGAAAAGTGGCAAGCCAGAGACAATAGAATTCTACAACGAGACCAAATGTGGAGTGGACACGTTCGACCAGCTGGTCAAGACGTATAGCTGCCGGAGGACTACTAGGCGTTGGCCGCTGGCCTTTTTCCTGAACATGCTGGACGCGGTGTGCGTGGCCTCGCTAGTCGTGTGGATGTACGCTGACCCGGGCTGGAAGGCTAACGTCAAACACCGGAGGCGATTATTCCTCACCGAGCTGGGCGAGGGGCTCGTGCGGCCTTTTATCGCCAGAAAAGCGGCCCGCGGCGCCGGCCCGTCAGGGGCTGACAGGGCGGCCATCTGCCTGGCTGGCTTCGAGGACTGCCTGCCACCTCAAGAGGCTGCAGAGGACGCCGATGAGGAGGAGGAGGAGGAGGAGGAAATTGGGCCCGCTCGGGTCCGCCTGATTGCCCGGTACCGCACGCGCCGTGTCTGTTCCCTGTGCCCGGCAGGGAGGCGCAAGCGCCAGCGCCAATGCTGTAGCCTGTGCCTGAACTCAGTGTGCGACGACCACAGCCGCAAAACCATCAAGTGCCACAGCTGTCTTGGCGAGTAGTAGGGGCGGCCAATGCCCATAAAACCCAGGGCTCAACCGGCGGATAACCAAAGCCCGGCCCAGAAAAAAGCCCGGGCCAAAAGAAGCAGGAGAAAATGGCCCGGGCCCAGGTAAAAGCCCACGTCCTGGCCCAAAGAATCGGGGGAAAAAGCCCGGGCCCATAAAAAGGCCCGGGCCTAGAAAAAGGCCCTGGCGCGGAAAAAGGCCCGGGCACGGAAAATAGCTGGAGAAAAAGCCTGGGCTTAGAAGAAAGCCCGGGCTCAGAAGATAGCCTGGGCCAGGAAAAAAGCCCGGGGATAACGAAGCCCCGGGAAAAAAGCCCGGGCTCAATAAAGCTTTTTTCCAGGCCTCATTGTGCTCACCAGAAAAAAAGCCTGGGGCTGTGTGCAAAAATATTGCAACATTCTGGCTTGCAAGAGCATCAAGAAGCCCAGGCCCAAAGAAGCCCGAAGCGGGCTGTGCCCAAAGATGAAATGCAAGGAGAGAAGAAGCCCAATAAAAAAAGCCATGGCCTGTAAAGCCGAGGCCCGAAAAGCAAAGGAAGCGAGTAACACCCCCGCCTCCCAGAGGAAGCTTGTGAAAAAGCAAATGAAATTCTTTCCTGCAAGATCATGGGGTTCAAGAAAAAAAGAGGCCTAAAAAGCCCCTGCCCGAAGACGCCTGAGCCGGTGCCCGAAGAAGAGCGGGGCTGCAAATATTACATTTGCCCAATAGGGCGAAGTGGTCGGGCACCCTCGGGCAAGGCGGTCGGGCCACCTCGGGGTGGTGGGGCACCCTCTGGCGAGGTGGTCCGGCAAGGTCGGGCAACCTCAGTTGAGGTGGTCGGGCAACCTAAGTTGAGGTGGTCGGGCACCCTCGGGCGAAGTGGTCGAACAATCTCGGGTGGTCGTGCAACGTCGGGCACCGCCGGGCGAGCTGGGCGAGCTGGTCGGTCACCCCCGGGGTGGTCGGGCAACCTCGGGCGATGTGGTCCGGCAACCTCGGGTGGTCGGGCAACCTCGGGCGAAGTTGTCGGGCACCCTCGGGCGAAGTTGTCGGGCACCCTCGGGCAAGGCGGTGGGGCCACCTCGGGGTGGTGGGGCACCCTCTGGCGAGGTGGTCGGGCAAGGTCGGGCAACCTCAGTTGAGGTGGTCGGGCAACCTCGGGGTGGTCGGGCAACATCGGGCGAGGTGGTCGGGCGGGGTGGTCGGGCACCCTCGGGCGAGGTGGTCGGGCACCCTCGGGCGAGGTGGTCGGGCACCCTCGGGCGAAGTGGTCTGGCAACCTCGGGCGGTCGGGCAAGGTGGTCGGGCACCCTCGGGCCGGTGGTCGGGTGGTCGGGCAACATAATTTGAGGTAGTCGGGCAACATCATGCCGGTGGTCGGGGTGGTCGGGCAACCTAGGGTTGTCGGGCGAGGTGGTCGGGCAACCTCGGGGTGGTCGGGCGGGATGGTCAGGCAACCTCAGTTGAAGTGGTCGGGCAACATCGGGCACCGCCGGGCGAGGTGGTCGGGCACCCTCGGGGTGGTCGGGCACCCTCGGGCGAAGTGGTCCGGCAACCTCGGGTGGTCGTGCACCCTCGGGCACCCTCGGGGAAGTCCAAATGGGCAATGATGTGTACAAAACAGAGTTGCCCATTCTATCCAGGTACTTCTTCAGTAGCCTGTATAAGTATATATATATATATACTTTAAAAAACTCTATAAACTGTAAAAGCCTGTAAAACATTTCATATTTCACATTAACAAACATTTATATATATATATATATAAAATATATATATATATATATATATATATATATGTCATTCAGGCTCAGCCAGCAAAGGATCCAGTGATTTCAACAAGTTGGCAATTTCCCGATAGCCTCTGCCTTGTGCTAGCTCATATGCATTTTTCCGGTCGTAGGTCCGTGTGTGGATGCTCGCATGGCACTGTTGCACAAGATACATAACCATCTGAACCTTTCGTCGTTCGACACAGCACACCAAAGCTGTCATGCCCCTTTTGCCCTCTGGCAGGTTAACATCCACACCCAGCCAGTTTACAAGGTCGTACACGATGTCAAAATGATTGTTCAGCGCTGCCAAATGTAAACAGGAGAGGCCTTCATAGTTTCTGAGTTCAGAGCATTCTTTTGCCAGGGTCAAGGCGATGTGTTTCTCTCCTGTCAAATCGCCTGTTTCTGCCCTCTCAGATGACAGCTTTGCTGGCCAGGCGAGCGCCTCCATGCAGTATCGGTGACCTTCTCGGCAGGCGAGGTGGATCGTTGTGTCACCATTGGCATCTCTACAAGTGCAGATGTGAGCCGACTTTTGATGTCCGTACCCCAGTATAGCCCTGATGGCACCAGGCAAATTGTTGATCGTTGCCAGGCGGAGGAGGAAGCAGAAAGGCCCCCGGCCCAGTGGACAGCCTTTGTGCACTGTCTCGCCAACCGAGAGCCATCCCACAGGTTCATCCAGCCTGTCCTCAGTTGGCTTTTCATTTTCGAGATAGCAGGCGAGGGCATTGACCCCAAGAACCGAGAGCCGTTCTACCAGCCTGTCCTCTGTCTGCTTCCTCATTTGGCTCCTGTGAGTGTCTTGGCAAAATCTGACACCAGCTACACCATCGATAACTTGCTTGTCACATTTGCAGGTCTGTCCGTTTGTTTCAATGGGTTTATCTGCTTGTTCTTCTTCCATGTCCTGGTCTTCTTCTTCACATTCACTTTTTCCTCCCACTGCTGCAAGGCATGGCCACTGGGATTCCACACCATCAACATGATCTGGGCCTCCATACAATGAGTGCCTCAGCCCCCTGGCCACCAGCTGGTGAAAGTCTGGCAAATGGCGCCTGTCGTTTCTGTCCATCCAGTGTTTTGCTCTTGAACCGGTGAAGCCCAAATGGGCAATGATGTGTACAAAACAGAGTTGCCCATTTTATCCAGGTACTTCCACAGTAGCCTGTATAAGTTCCCGGCACACGGGACATGTGTGTGGCCACGATTTGCTGCAGGGGCCGCAGATTACCGCGTGGTTACATGTGATGAACCGGATGTTAGGTGTTGCATCCATGCAAGCCACACACTCAGAGCTCGTGTGCACTGAAGGTTCTCCTTCCTGAGGCGGCACCATCTGTGGCCTGCCCAGCAATGCTACCTCTTTCATTTCAGCCTCTGCCTGATCTCTGGGCTTGACGAGCAATGAGGTCATGACAGCAAATCGAATGCATACATTTTTCATACTTCCTGGGTCGTACTTCAAATCATTCACATCCCTATAGATGGGCGTCGGTTCCTTGAGAGGTTCGCCGTATGCCAGGCCGGCCACATGCGCTCTTTCCAGTATCTCGTTCGCCTCAGAAGAGGACGACGAAGACACCCCATCCTGGTCCTTGGCTGAGGCATCGTGGCCATCGATATCCATGGGTTCACCCATGGCATTGGCCCCTTCTGGCGGGGCAGAGTCACAGTCGAATGCCTCCGCCCCATCAACCTCCAAATGATCCCGTTTGCTGCCCAGGCTGAAGGGCCCACCTCTGCTGCAGGTGAAGTTTTTTCCAGCAGGCAAACTGTTTGCGAACAAACCTCCCACAGTGTTACCTGCCCGCCTGCCAAATGTCTTACCCGAGCCTGAGAAGTTGGCAAACAAGACCTCTCGGTCAGCATCATTGTATCCGCTAAAGTGTAACGCTCTGCCTGATGCTTTTTTCTTTCCGGTCCGCATGCCAAACGTTTCTGTGTGGTCATTGTTGGCAGCAGGCAAACTGTTTGCGAACAAACCTCCCACAGTGTTACCCGCCTGCCTGCCAAATGTCTTACCCGAGCCTGAGAAGTTGGCAAACAAGACCTCTCGGTCAGCATCATGGTATCCGCTATAGTGCAACGCTCTGCCTGATGCTTTTTTCTTTCCTGTATGGTCACTGTATCCACTAAACAGCACTTCTCTGCCTGAGCTGTCTGACACGTTTTTGGCAGCAGGCAAACTGTCTGACAACAAACCTCCCAGGGTGTAGTTCCTAAACGATGTACGTGAGCCACCTGAGGTCTGCATACTGTTCGAAAACAAACTGGCGCTGTCCACTTCATCAAACCCTTCCTTGTCGCTGACACCAAAGAAACGCCTCTGGGTGGATGCTCCAAGCCCCAGGCCAAACTTGGTAGCGGTGGTGGTGGAAACCGTGGTGGTGGTGATGGGAGCTGCGTTGATAACCGTCTTGACTAGCGGAAACTTTGCCACCCCAGTAACCCAAACGGCGCCCTCAAACGTCTTCAGTGAGGCGGCTTCATCTTTGCCACCTGCCTCCCTGTATACGCTGAGCGAGAATATGCCCGCTCCAGCTCCTGCCAGAGCCGTGCCATGCCCGGCGGACAGCGATGCTTCCTCATCCTTTATCGTAACATGTTGGCCGGTTTTGAGGCCCAGGCCACTGTGCACCACAAAAGTTTTGCCTCCCTGGTACTCGTCATTCTGTATCAGCAAAGTACCTCCTCTCGCTGGCAAAACATTGGCCCGATTTACATGCGCAGATGAATCGTTCATGCTCACTACTGCAACCAATCGCCTGTCGCTCAGGAAATTTGTCACTGCCAAACTCACAGTAAGGCCCTCTTCATTCAGCACACAATAGGTGCTGCGCTGGCGAGAAGCTTGCGGCTGGTCGAAATAATGCATCACCGAAGCCCCTTTATCAAATCCAGCCGAGGCCCTTCCACGCGGGATCACCTGCACCACGCACACTACCCGGTCTTCCTGTTCGTTGTACAGTGTCAAAGCTCCGTGCTCTGGCATAAAGTATCTGTTTCTGTCATCTTCGGCGATGCAAGTAAAATGCTTCAAGGTCTCCATACCTGTTCTTCAGTTAGGCTTGCTCTGTACAAATGGCAAAGCAGCAGAGGCTCAGGGCTCCTTTATATACAAGCGAGTGAGTTGTCTGTCAATTGGGGCAGGCCATGCACCCTGTGGCATGCTCCCTCAAAGAGTTTCATGATGCAGATGAAGTTTTAGTACATAGGCTGAGCTTTACGTATGAACTTTCTGCAGCTAGGACAGTTCACAGGCACTGTTGATAGACACTGCTGGTTTCTGGTTAATACAGCAACGGCACACGATTTACAAAAGTTAGCATGTCCACAATCCAGGAATATCACCTTAGGTTGTTTGGTCAAGCAGATAATGCAGTTTCTGCCATTGTCATCCCCTTCTTCGTCCGTTATATTGAACAGCCTGATGTCCACCGATGGCCCCACAGCACCCTCTTCTGTGAGCGGATGTGGTTCCGTTGACCTGTGTGGGGCTGGTGAAAATGCTGTCATCAATGTTTGCCCGCCAGGTGTTTGTCCGGTTAGCTTTTCGTGCAGCTTCTCAATGATATGCTGTTGGTTGCTGTTAGCAAAGAATTCCAACATCTTATAGAAGTCACAAGCAGGACGCCTATTGAGATGATCCAATATTCTGCTCGTCAGCCTAGAACGCTCTCCCCTCTCTTGCAAATTGAGCAGTTCCTCGTACTGACACTGTCCAATGATAAAATTTCCAAGCATAAAATCCAATATTCCAGTTATATCTAGACTTTGCACTATGTAAAGTCTGTTGACACGAAACAATGCCTTCCATTTTTCTTTCGAAATGGTTTGAAACATAGGTGCTAACTCCATAGTGATGGCTAGATCATCTGTTCAGTCACACAAATGATGGGATCCTTTTATAGTTCACTATTAAGAGGCTAACTCAGAACCTTGCCTGACAGGCTTGTGGCAGTAGAGGATGTTCCCCCAATCCTTGATTGTCTTCAAATCTTGGTAGTAAAGATGTTCCTTTACCAACGCCACTATCATCCACAATGTTATTATCATGTCTTAAACTCCTTCCCCTTGGCCGTCTGTGTTATAAATGAATTCCTGCAATCATAAACAGTATTTATATATGTATGCACTTCCTTGATTTCCCATGAATCATCCTAGAAGGTGTCATTCTCGGGCAACCTCCGGCAGGGTGGTCAAGCACCCTCGGGTAGTCGGGCAAGGTGGTCGGGCCACTTCGATCAACCTCGGGAAACCTCAGGTGGTCGGGCAACCTCGGGCGAGGTGGTCGGACAACCTCGGGCGGTCGGGCAAGGTGGTCGGGCACCCTCGGGCGAGGCGGTCGGGCAACCTCGGGCGAGGCGGACGGGCAACATCGGGTCGGGCAACCTCGGGCGAGGCGGTCGGGCAACCTCGGGCGAGGCGGTCGGGCAACCTCGGGCGCTCGGGCGAGGTGGTCGGGCAACCTCGGGCAATCTCGGGCGAGGTGGTCGGGCAACCTCGGGTGGTCGGGCAACCTCGGGCAAGGTGGTCGGGCAACCTCGGGCAACCTCGAGTGGTCGGGCGAGGTGGTCGGGCAACCTCGGGTGGTCGGGCAACCTCGGACAAGGTGGTCGGGCAACCTCGGGTGGTCGGGCAACCTCGGGTGGTTGTGCGAGGTGGTCGGGCAACCTCGGGTGGTCGGGCAACCTCGGACAAGGTGGTCGGGCAACCTCGGGCAACCTCGGGTGGTCGGGCAACCTCGGGCGAGGTGGTTGGGCGAGGTGGTCGGGCAACCTCGGGCGCTCGGGCGAGGTGGTCGGGCAACCTCGGGCAACCTCGGGTGGTCGGGCAACCTCGGGCGAGGTGGTTGGGCGAGGTGGTCGGGCAACCTCGGGCGCTCGGGCGAGGTGGTCGGGCAACCTCGGGCAACCTCGGGTGGTCGTGCAACCTCGGGCGAGGTGGTTGGGCGAGGTGGTCGGGCAACCTCGGGTGGTCGCTCGGGCGAGGTGGTCGGGCAACCTCAGGCGGTCGGGCGAGGTGGTCGGGCAACCTCGGGAAAGGTGGTCGGGCAATCTCGGGCGAGGTGGTCGGGCAACCTCGGGTGGTCGGGCAACCTTGGGCAAGGTGGTCGGGCAACCTCGGGTGGTCGGGCAACCTCGGGTGGTTGTGCGAGGTGGTCGGGCAACCTCGGGTGGTCGGGCAACCTCGGACAAGGTGGTCGGGCAACCTCGGGCAACCTCGGGTGGTCGGGCAACCTCGGGCGAGGTGGTTGGGCGAGGTGGTCGGGCAACCTCGGGCGCTCGGGCGAGGTGGTCGGGCAACCTCGGGCAAGGTGGTCGAGCAACCTCGGGCGAGGTGGTTGGGCGAGGTGGTCGGGCAACCTCGGGCGCTCGGGCGAGGTGGTCGGGCAACCTCGGGCAACCTCGGTCGGGCGAGGTGGGTCGGGCAACCTCGGGTGGTCGGGCAACCTCGCGAGGTGGTCGGGCAACCTCGGGTCGGGCAGGGTGGTCGGGCAACCTCGGGTGGTCGGGCAACCTCGGGCCCGAGGTGGTCGGGCAACCTCGAGGTGGTCGGGCAACCTCGGGTGGCCGGGCGAGGTGGTCGGGCAACCTCGGGTGGTCGGAGGTGGTCGGGCCCGAGGTGGTCGGGACAACCTCGGTGGTCGGGCAACCTCTCGGGCGAGGTGGTCGGGCAACCTCGGGCGCCGGGCGAGGTGGTCGGGCAACCTCGGGTGGTCGGGCAACCTCGGGTGGTCGGGCAACCTCGCCCGAGGGTGGTCGGGCAACCTCGGGTGGTCGGTTGCGAGGTGAGGTGGTCGGGCAACCTCGGGTGGTCGGGCAACCTCGGTGGTCGGGCAACCTCGAGGTGGTCGGGCACCTCGGGCGAGGTGGTCGGGCAACCTCGGGCAAGGTGGTCGGGCAACCTCGGGCGAGGTGGTCGGGCAACCTCGGGCGGTCGGGCGAGGTGGTCGGGCAACCTTGCCCGAGGTTCGGGACCACCCGTGGTCGGGCAACCTCGGGCAATGCCCGAGGTGGTCGGGCAACCTCGGGCCGAGGTGGTCGGGCAACCTCGAGGTGGTCGGGCAACCTCGGGGGTGGTCGGGTTGCCCGACCACCTCGCCCGGTCGGGCAACCTCGGGCGAGGTGGTCGGGCAACGGGCGAGGTGGTCGGGCAACCTCGGGTGGTCGGGCAACCTCGGGCGAGGTGGTCGGGCAACCTCGGGCTGGTCGGGCGAGGTGACCAACCTCGGGCAAGGTGGTCGGGCAACCTCGGGCAACCTCGGGTGGTCGGGCGAGGTTGCCCGAGGTGGTCGGGCAACCTCGGGCAAGGTGGTCGGGCGAGGTGGTCGGGCCACCTCGGGCCCGGGCGAGGTGGTCGGGCAACCTCGGGTGGTCGGGCGAGGTGGTCGGGCAACCTCGGGTGGTCGGGCAACCTCGGGCAGGTGGTCGGGCACCTCGGGTGGTCGGGCGAGGTGGTCCGAGGTGGTCGGGCAACCTCGACCGCCCGAGGTTGCCGGGCGAACCTCGGGTTGCCCGACCACCCGAGGTTGCCCGACCACCTCGGGTGGTCGGGCAACCTCGGGCGAGGTTGCCCGACCACCTCGGGCGAGGTGGTCCGACCACCTCGCCCGAGGTCGGGCAACCTCGGGCGAGGTTGCCGGGCAACCTCGGGCTGCCCGACCAACCTCGGGCGAGGTGGTCGGGCAACCTCCCGAGGTGGTCGGGCAACCTCGGAGGTGGTCGGGCAACCGGGCGAGGTGGTCGGGCAACCTCGGGTGGTCGGGCAACCTCGGGCGAAGGTGGTCGGGCAACCTCGCCCGAGGTGGTCGGGCAACCTCGGCCCGAGGTGGTCGGGCAACCTCGAGGTGGTCGGGCAACCTCGGACCACCTCGCCCGAGGTGGTCGGACAACCTCGGGCAACCTCGGGTGGTCGGGCAACCTCGGGCGAGGTGGTTGGGCGACCACCTCGCCCGACAACCTCGGTGGTCGGGCAACCTCGGGCGACCTCGGGTGGTCGACCAACCTCGGGCGACCTCCGAGGTGGTCGGGCAACCTCGGGTGAGTCGCCCGACCACCTCGTTGGGTGGTGGTCGGGCAACCTCGGGCGAGGTGGTCGGGCAACCTCGGGCGAGGTGGTCGGGCAACCTCGGGCGAGGTGGTCGGGCAACCTCGGGCCCGGGCCCGAGGTGGTCGGGCAACCTCGAGGTTGCCCGGCCACCCGAGGTGGTCGGGCAACCTCGGGCAACCACCCGAGGTGGTCCGGCAACCTCGGGCGAGGTGGTCGGGCCACCTCGCCCGGTCCAACCTCGGGGTTGCCCGACCACCCGAGGTTGTCGGGCACCACCTGGTCGGGTTGCCCGGGTGGTCTCGGGCGAGGTTGCCGGGCAACCTCGGGTGAGGTTGCCCGACCACCCGAGGTTGGGCGACCACCTCGGGCAACCTCGGGCGAGGTGGTCGGGCAACCTCGGGCAACCACCTCGGGCAGGTCGGGCAACCTCGGGCGAGGTGGTCGGGCGAGGTGGTCGGGCAACCTCGGGCGACTCGCCCGAGGTGGTCGGGCAACCTCGCCCGACCACCTCGCGAGGTTGCCGGGCAACCTCGGGCAGGTGGTCGGGCACCCGAGGTGGTCGGGCAACCTCGGGTGGTCGGGCAACCTCGGGCAAGGTGGTCGGGCAACCTCGGGCGAGGTGGTCGGGCGAGGTGGTCGGGCAACCTCGCCCGGCGGTCGGGCAACCTCGGGCGAGGTGGTCGGGCAACCTCGGGAGAATCTCGGGCGAGGTGGTCGGGCAACCTCGGGCCCGACCGGGTGGTCGGGCAACCTCGGACCACCTTGCAACCTCGGGTGGTCGGACCAACCTCGGGCAGGTGGTCGGGCGAGGTGGTCGGGCAACCTCGGGCCCGGGCGAGGTTGGACCACCTCGGGCAACCTCGGGTTGCCCGAACCTCGGGCGAGGTGGTCGGGCAACCTCGAGGTGGTCGGGCAACCTCGGGCGAGGTGGTCGGGCAACCTCGAGGTGGTCGGGCCTCGGGCAACCTCGGGCGAGGTTGCCGGGCAACCTGGTCGGGCAACCTCGGGCGAGGTTGCCCGGCAACCTCGGGACCTGGCCCGACCAGGTTGCCCGACCACCTCGCCCGAGGTGGTCGGGCAACCTCGGGACAACCTCGCGGGCCCGAGGTGGTCGGGCAACCTCGGGTGGTCGGGCCCGAGGTGGTCGGGCAACCTCGGGTTGCGGGCAACCTCGGGCGCCCGAGGTGGTCCGGCAACCTCGGGTGGCCCGACAACCTCGGGCGACCACCTTGCGAGGTGGTCGGGCAACCTCGACCACCGGGCGAGGTGGCCGGGCAACCTCGCCCGGTCGGGCGAGGTTGCCCGACCACCTCGCCCGGCAACCTCGGGCGAGGTGGTCGGGCAACCTCGAGGTGGTCCGGCCACCTCGGGCGAGGTTGCCGGGCCCGAGGTGGTCGGGCAACCTCGAGGTGGTCCGACCACCTCGGGACAACCTCGAGGTTGCCCGGGCACCTCGGAGGTGGCCGGGCAACCTCGGGCGACCACCCGGGTGGTCGGGCAACCTCGGGCAAGGTGGTCGGGCAACCTCGGGTTGCGGGCAACCTCGGGTGAGGTGGTCCGACAACCTCGGGCGAGGTGGTCCGACAACCTCGCCCGACCACCTCGCCCGAGGTGGTCGGGCAACCTCGGGCGAGGTGGTCGGGCAACCTCGGGCGGTCGAGGTGGTCGGACAACCTCGAGGTGGTCGGGCGACCACCTCGGGTGGTCGGAGGGTGGTCGGGCAACCTCGGGCAAGGTGGTCGGGCAACCTCGGGCAACCACCTCGGAGGTGGTCGGACAACCTCGGGTGGTCGCCCGAGGTGGTCGGGCAACCTCGGGTGGTCGGGCAACCTCGGGCAAGGTGGTCGGGCCACCTCGGGCCCGAGGTGGTCGGGCAACCTCGGGTGGTCGGGCCCGAGGTGGTCGGGCAACCTCGGGGTCTCGGGCGAGGTGGTCGGGCAACCTCGGGTGGTCGGGGTTCGGGCAACCTCGGGTGGTCGGGCAACCTCAACCTCGGGCGAGGTGGTCGGGCAACCTCGGGTGGTCGGGCAACCTCGGGCAAGGTGGTCGGGCAACCTCGGGCAAGGGCGAGGTGGTTGGGCGAGGTTGTCGGGCAACCTCGGGCGACCGGGCGAGGTGGTCGGGCAACCTCGGGTGGTCGGGCGAGGTGGTCGGGCAACCTCGGGCGGGTCGGGCAACCTCGGGCGAGGTGGTCGGGCAACCTCGGGCAACCTCGGGCGAGGTGGTCGGGCAACCTCGGACAAGGTGGTCGGGCGAGGTGGTCGGGCAACCTCGGGCGAGGTGGTCGGGCAACCTCGGGCGAGGTGGTTGGGCGAGGTGGTCGGGCAACCTCGAGGTGGTCGGGCAACCTCGGGCAACCTCGGGCAACCTCGGGCGAGGTGCCCGACCACCTGGTCGGGCAACCTCGGGCAAGGTGCCCGGGCAACCTCGGGCAACCTCGGGCGAGGCCCGGGCAACCTCGGGCAAGGTGGTCGGGCAACCTCGGGCGAGGTGGTCGGGCAACCTCGAGGTCGGGCAACCTCGGGCACCTCGGGCGAGGTGGTCGGGCAACCTCGGGCGGGCAACCTCGGGCAAGGTGGTCGGGCAACCTCGGGGCGAGGTGGTCGGGCAACCTCGGGCAAGGTGGTCGGGCAACCTCGGGCAAGGTGGTCGGGCAACCTCGGGCGAGGTGGTCGGGCAACCTCGGGCGGTGGTCGGGCAACCTCGGGTGGTCGGGCAACCTCGGGCAACCTCGGGCAACCTCGGGCAAGGTGGTCGGGCAACCTCGGGGTCGGGCAACCTCGGGTGGTCGGGCAACCTCGGGCGGTCGGGCGAGGTGGTCGGGCAACCTCGGGCACCCGAGGTGGTCGGGCAACCTCGTGCGGGTGGTCGGGCAACCTCGGGCGGGCGAGGTGGTCGGGCAACCTCGGGCGGTCGGGCGAGGTGGTCGGGCAACCTCGGGCGAGGTGGGGCACAGGCGCAGGTGGTCGGGCAACCTCGGGTGGTCGGGCAACCTCGGGCAAACCTCGGGCGAGGTGGTCGGGCAACCTCGGGGCGAGGTGGTCGGGCAACCTCGGGCGAGGTGGTCGGGCAACCTCGGGCAACCTCGGGCGAACCTCGGGCAACCTCGGGCGAGGTGGTCGGGCAACCTCGGGCGGTCGGGCAACCTCGGGCAAGGTGGTCGGGCAACCTCGGGCGAGGTGGTCGGGCAACCTCGGGCGAGGTGTCGGGCAACCTCGGGGTGGTCGGGCAACCTCGGGCGGTGGTCGGGCAACCTTGCAAGGTGGTCGGGCAACCTCGGGGTGGGCGGGCAACCTCGGGCAAGGTGGTCGGCTACCTCAGGCGAGGTGGTCGGGCAACCTCGGGCGAGGCGGTCGGGCAACCTCGAGGTGGTCGGGCAACCTCTGGGTGGTCGGGCAACCTCGGGCAACCTCGGGCAAGGTGGTCGGGCAACCTGGGGCGAGGTGGTCTTTGGGCGGTCGGGCGAGGTGGTCGGGCAACCTCGGGCACCCTCGGGCGAGGTGGTCGGGCAACCTCGTGCGAGGCGGTCAGGCAACCTCGGGTGGTCGGACAACCTCGGGCGTTCGGGCGAGGTGGTCGGGCAAGGTGGTCAGGCAAGGTGGTCGGGCAACCTCTGGGTTGGCGGGCAACCTCGGGCAAACTCGGGCGAGGTGGTCGGGCACCTCAGGCAAGGTGGTCGGGCAACCTCGGGGTGGTCGGGCAAGGTGGTCGGGCAACCTCGGGCAAGGTGGTCGGGCAACCCCGTGGCAAGGTGGTCGGGCACCCTCGGGCAAGGTGGTCGGGCAACCCCGTGGTGGTGGGGCAACCTAGGGCACACTCAGGCGAGGTGGTCGGGCACCCTCAAGTGAGGTGGCCGGGCAACCTCGGGGTGGTCGGGAGAGGTGGTCGGGGAACTTTGGGCGGTCGGGCGAGGTGGGCGGGCAACCTCGGGGTGGTCGGGCAAGGTGGTCGGGCACCATCGGGCGAGGTGGTCGGGCAACCTCGGGCAAGGTGGTCGGGCAACCTCTGGGTGGTCGGGCAACCTTGGGCGGTCTTGCAAGGTTGTCGGGCAACCTCGGGTGGTCGGGCAACCTCGGGTGGTCGGGCGAGGTGGTCGGGCAACCTCGGGGGAGGTGGTCGGGCACCGGCGGGCGAGGTGGTCGGGCACCCTCGGGGTGGTCGGGCAACCTCGGTTGAGGTGGTTGGGCAGCCCCGAGGTGGTCGGGCAACCGTCAGGCAAGGTGGTCGGGCAACCCCGTGGTGGTGGGGCAACCTAGGGCACACTCAGGAGAGGTGGTCGGGCACCCTCAAGTGAGGTGGCCGGGCAACCTCGGGGTGGTCGGGAGAGGTGGTCGGGCAACTTTGGGCGGTCGGGCGAGGTGGGCGGTCAACCTCGGGGTGGTCGGGCAAGGTGGTCGGGCAACCTCGGGCAAGGTGGTCGGGCAACCTCGGGTGGTCGGGCAAGGTGGTCGGGCACCCTGTGGCACCCTCGGCGGGCAACCTCGGGCTAGCTTGCCCAACAAGGTAGTTATTCCGGGCATAGACCACATGCACAAGAACAAGGGAAAAACAAGCGATTGCCAAGGGTAACACAACAATTTTTAATAAACATTTATACACAACCAGCGCAGATAGATATTATAGATAGATTGATTGATATGAAATAAATACATTGATGTTGATTGAGTAACATATTTATACACACAGAAATATATGGAAGCAACAAAAGATATACACCAGTTAAAATATTCTTATGGCCTATGTATAAGAAAGTCTGTGTGCGTGTGCCTGAGTGCTTAGTGGTCTGGTAGCAGCTTTTGTAGTCCGCTGGCTTGCGACGTCCGCGCATGCGGGGGGGTCTGCGCATTCAGGAATCCTTCTTCGGTCAAATGCGCCCACCGACGGAGTCGTTCGGCGCGCGCCCGGTACACCACCGCCAGGCAGAGGAGGCTGCTGGCCCTGTCGTAACCGCCTTCGCCCACGCCTGCCATTGAGGACTGCAATTCCAGCAGCCGGGCCCGAAGGCGCCCGTGGGCCCGCGTGCACTGTAGCACCGCTTCGGCGGCGACCAGGGCATCTCCGGCGATGGGTGGCCCGGCGGGTGAGCCTCCTGCCTCCGCGCCTCGGAGCATGATCTTCTGTCGCCGCAGGTCCCATGCCGTTTTGGCCATAGCCTCGCCTGCCCGCAACAGCTGACCATCGGCCTCGTCCAGCAAATCACCCGCGTCCCGCTGTGTCCCGAGGTCGGGGGAGCCTCTTCGTACCAGGCGACGTCCTGCCACGCGCGGGCCACGCTTATTTATTGGCCTCGCCTGAGGACGGGCCTTGGGTCGCTCGGCTTTTTCCGTCTCAGTCTTCCTCGCAGCCGGCATGACTACTGACAAACCCGGACGGTCGCAGAGCCTCAATGAAGGCGCGGACGAAGAGCGCCGGCAAGAGTTTCGCCTTTGCGTGCGGTATGTCGACGATATCTTGCGCGATTTGCATTCGGCCCGGTCAAAGCTGGAGGAGCCGGTGTGGAGGCGTCTGTGGCCGGCCCAATATATCAAGGTTCGGCGTGACCGGCTGGACACAGACATCGCCCGCTATTCGGCCCTGTACAGCAAAGGGCGGAAGGACAGCCGCTCGTTCTGGGAGGACCCCAACCGGCAGGGCCTGCACGCGGCGTCCGTGGACGCGGCCGAAAACCTGTGCGCCTTAGAAGAAGAACTTAAGAATGCACGCCTCTTTTACCGACTCGATGCAGAACAAATGGACTGCAAATATGAGATGGGGAGGCTCATGAAACAGCTAAACAGGTTCCATGCGTCTATGGAAAGATTGCTTCGTGCCAACACGGAGGCGGCCGAGTTGTTCTGCACGCTGAGGCAACCCGACATTCAACTAGAGCAGCGCATAAGCTCCCGGCACGATCAGTGGCTGCTAATGAGGCAGAAGAACGCTACCTTCTGCACTTCGGTGTACACAGCCTACAGGCAGAGGCTCGAAAAGCTGATGGAAAGGACGCAGCGACAGCCCACCGAGCCACAAGGCCACAGGGTGGCCCGGCTGCAAACAGAAACGGAAGAGATACGAGACGAGATAGGCTCATTGCAAGATGAGTGGCGTCTCTTGAGGTCGTCAGACGGGGGCGCCCTGTCTGCCCTGGAACATTTGCTGGCGGAGGCAGAGGAAGATCTGGCACTGCTTGGGCGTATGACGCCTGCCCGCGGCTAAACGGCCCAGGTTGGCCTCCCACTCGCCTCTGGCTATAAGAGGGCGCGTCTGAGGCCTCCCGGGGCCAGTTAACTATGTACGGCCCCCCAGGCGCCCACTGTTGTGCCGTAAAGCGTGTTTTTGCGGCCTGCAATTTAAGCCTTTGCCTCTATGCGGACCGTCTGAGCACTTTTGAAAGCTGCCCGGCGAAACTCGCCGCATCCAGGGTCAGAGAAATGGCCTACACGGGCTGTTATTATTCGGGCTCCGGGTCGGGCCAGAGGCAAAACGAGGTGGCCTGTTTTGCCTGCGGGCTGAAAATGCGCGACTGGCAAGAGGGAGGCGATTTGAAGCTGGAGCACCTCAAGGCCTCGCCCAACTGCCGGCACCTGCGCGAGGCATGCCCGGAGCTGTTTGCCCGTAAAAGAAAAGAGAATGTCGAGCTTAGAGCGGAAACCACTACCTGGTGAGAACGGCGTCAGCGTGTGGGCGCAGCGGCAAGACGGGCTCGTTCGGGTCACCTTGCCAGCGCGCGGGCCTCAGGCAGGCTCGCAGCCTGGGGCTCAAGAGGACACCGCCGGTACAGCGGCCCAGCGAACCCAGGGGGACGGGCGTGGGCGGGCTGCGACGATCGTCGCTGTGGAGCAGGATCTGGTTGGCCTCGTTCAAGGCCACGTGGTGATAATAATAAGCGTAATCCATCCCGCAATCCACGGAGACGAGGTGTCCCTGACAGCTCCTGTCCTGGCACTTAGACAAGGGTTCCCAGACACGTCTTACCTGGTCTAGTTTGTAGACCTCCCGGTTCGCAGCTACAATTATGCGGTCGCCTCGCGGCCCGCCTACCACGCAGGGCTGGCAGTGGCGCACGGGCGACTGCTCCGTCAGCTCGGGAAGGAAAACCGTGTCCCACGTGGACTGGGTTTCCCAGTACAGCATGACGTCCACCTGTCTGTCCCACTTGAGGAACAGATAGAACCATCCGGGCCACAGGTGGCTTTTTTGAATGCCGCAGAACCGGAGCGGTCTGCGGGCTGTGGTGAGGATGCCCCTGTAGCGCCAGCTGAGGTTGTCCGGTTCGCCTAGGCCGCACGAGTGCGCATCGACGAGATAGGGGCGCCCGCCCTGCATGCCGCTCACGTACACCATCTGCAGGAGCCACAGCTCGTCGTCGTTCCTGCAGAAAAGTTCTGACCATACCAGGTCCCCGGAATGCGCGGGAGGCGAGGGCAGCCGGGTTAGCCGCTCGGGCTCGTCGCACCTACAGAGGAACAGCGCGGTTCCCCTGCGCAGCAGGATTCGGTCGCCCATGACCAGCACCGGGTGGTGCAAGGGGGGAAAGTGCTCGGCTGGCCAGCTCAGCCAGCGGTCCCAATCTAAAGCATAAAGTGCATTGATAATTTTGCCCGGCGCTCCCTCTTCTTCAGGGCCTACGTCCTTCTGGTGCACCAGCGCCGAAACGGCCTGTTGGTCGTGCGGGGGCGCCGGCGACGCCTTGAAGTGGGCCCGCTCAATCTCTTCCTCGCCTAGCCCCAGAAGTGTTTCCTCTGACAGTCTGCCGAGGAACGCCTGGAAAGCTTCCTTCCTGGTGAACCTGGTGATGCCATGCCTCAACAGACGATACAGTTGGGGCGGAGTCAGGCGCAGGGTGTCGTCGGTGTGACACAGGGTGTCCTCTAAACGGACGACCACAAGCGACGAGGCCACCGAGGCGACGTCCGCCAGATTCAGCTCCAGGGCCACCAGCAAGGTGAGGATGCTGTTAGCAACGGTTAGGTTGCGCAACAGAAAGAGCCGGCCTTCCTCGGCGCCCTCATCAAAGAGCATGAACCTGGCGCCTTCCACTACGTCGCCAACGGTGTCCAGGCGGAACTGGATCGGCATGCCGTACATGGCATCTACCAGTGATTTTAGGGCCGAAAAATTTTTGAAAGAGGCACTTAGGTCGATTTCAGGCTGGTCTTTCTCTTTGAACTCGCTTGTGAATAGGCATCTGAAAAAATCCGAGCTTCCCGCCAACACGAGCCGGTGACAGTGGACAACACGGGAACCTACGCGCAGCGCAACGTCGCACAGGACCCCTTCTTGGTAACACCGCCTCATGCCGGCCGAGGCGGCAGAGGATAATGCCCGGTCGCCATGGACATGGTCGTAGTAATGCGGGCGCTCGGCAGCGCTGGTTGGCAAGAGGGGCTGTTTGTTATTTTGCATTACTTGTTGTTGATGTTGTTGTTGACGTTGATGTTGTTGTTGTTGTTGTTGTATATTCCTATTATGATTATGTTGCCTGCTTGTGAATGTTTGTGAATTCGGGCGGTACACAGCAGAAAATAAAACAAAGCAATAAACAGTCTCTCAAACTGTCTCTGAACTGGCGCAAGGCCCTCCGGCTCAAACCAGGCGTGCTTGTGAATGTTTGTGAATCCAGGCGGTAGACAGAAAAATAACAAAACACATTAACAGTCCACTGAACTGGCTCTGGCGCAAGGCCCTCTTTCCTGCAGCTCCAACCAGGTGGCGTTGTCGGCGAGGGCAGCGCTAATCGGCACTGTGCGGTGTGTCCTGGACCTCCTCACAAATAGAATCTGAAAAGAGAGGAGACTTTTATCTACCCACATAAACTTGTCTACTAATAAAAAGAGGTATTCACATATATGTAAACACACACAGACACACTCATTATATATATATATATACACACATTATTTATATACACACACACACACACACACACACATATATACGTGTGTGTGTGTGTGTGTGTGTGTGTGTGTGTGTGTGTGTACATATTTATATACTGTATATCAATAAAGTGCTATATAGCTCATACTGTTGTTTGTTGTTTACCTCACTCAAGAAAAGATAATGAGGCTAGAAAGGACAGGCTCCTAGAATGTACCGATATCGGTACATTTAAGGAGACAGGTGTTGACTGTGATCCCCAGGTGGCCTTCAAGTCACCAAAAGCATAACCAGTCATTCTGGGTTATCAGTACAAGCAGTCAAGATGTGTTCCAAACAGCCAGCCATGGATAAAATGATACAAGAGTTAAAAGATGATAAAGAGTGGTGGGACAGATATCATGCATTGAAGTCAATGTTAGACAAAGCCAAGGCAGACAGGGACATTGCAAAATATAAACTTATACATAAATCTCTGACTGGTAATGAGGTGGAAATCTACACAGATCAGACCAAGGACAGGCTCATACCCAGAGACCATGACAAGAACAAAGATGCTGAATTCTGGTGATGAATGGCTGAACCTCAAAAATTAAGGCAATTTTGGGGCCCCCAAAACATATTCCAGAATCAATGTGTGTGTGTGTGTGTGTGTGTGTGTGTGTGTGTGTGCCTAAATTTTTATTTAGAGGGTTTATATGAACCTTTTTATTGGTATACTTTCGTGGGAGGGGAGCGGGGAAGGAGGAAGCCAATGCGGCCCTTGAAAGCGTTATATCTCCACTCATGGGGCGGGGAGTTACGTAGTCCTGCACAGAGAATTTAAAGTTTGGGGAGAAAGCGTTATATCCCCACTCATGGGGCGGGGAGTTACGTAGTCCTGCACAGAGAATTTAAAGTTTGGGGAGGGGGGTAGAAGTACGGCCATTGCAATTTTCATACAAAAAGTTAGAAACACCCAAGGGGGGCTAAATACCCACACACCCGCCTAGCACGCTCACCTGCTGTCACTGGGGGGTGGAGGAGAAGCAGTTCGTCGAAGCCCATCTCCTTCACTGTGTGCTCTGACACTAACCGGTCCGATGTGTTGGCCATTTTGCTGACCGGCCGTAGGATGTCCTGGATACCGGCGCTGAGGCGAACCAACTTCATGGGGGGGAAGAATACTGGTGCATCTTGTTCAATGGGCACCGCTGAAGCCCAGGCAGGAAACTTTGGATGTTGGGCGAACAACAAATCGATCCCGGTGTCCATGCCGTAGGAGCCCCGGTGATAGATGTGGTGGCCGGTGGCTTGGCCACCCTCGGCCAAGGGACGGGCCGGAACGGCAATATGAGATTTGCAAGAGGTCGCGCCACCGTCAAACAGCGAACACTCTGTGGAAACGGTGCGGTCCCACTCTTCGCTCTCGATGTCATACGAGTACACCGAGCTCTCGCTCAGTATCAGTATTTTTCTGTCCTCCACTAGCACTCCGGTGGTGCGGCTCTTGTCCAGCTGGCCCACCGACAGCACGAAACTTACGTCCAGAACCACCGGGGAAAATTCTATCACCATCAGGGAATGCTGCCCGGCCAGCTCCCTGCACAGAACGAGGAACGCCCTGGTCTGCTCCTTGTTTTCTAGGGCGCAAATGAGGTGCAGCGAACCCAGCGGATAGTGATAGAGTTCGGCGGGGTAGGTCCACCTTTCATCGGTTTGGGACCACCTTTTGAAGTACAGGTCGCAGGGCGTGTGCTGGTATACGCCGTACAGAAAGGAGCGCTGGAAAAAGTAGGCGGACGTAACGAGTGAGATCGGGGGCAGGTAGGTGCACGGGGTGCTCCTCGGGCTCTTCGGGTCCACCAGGCAGTGTTTTCCGTTTGACAGCGCCACAATGGCATTCTTTCCGCTCAAGTACAAAACGGGCCCTTCAAAATGGCCGTGGGGCCAAAAGTAAAAATTATCAGTGCCCGGGTGGTACAGGGTACCCGATTCCAGCTGGACGTAGTACCGGTCATCACAGCGGGCCGCGGGCGACCATGGCAAGGCCAGCGAGGCCGGCACCGCCGACAGGCTCCTTTTCGTCCTATATTCTGCCAGCAAGCGGTCAACCTTCTCCCGCGGGGTCCTGGTCATCAAGCCAAAGCGCATGTACTGTTCGACCCGCTCTTCATCAAACTCCATCAGTTGATGGCATAAATGGTATCTGAAGAAATAGGGGGCCAGCTCCTTACAGGTGTCGGCCAGTAACAGTAGGTCCATTTCATCTGCAATTTGCCACACCCTCAAACAGTTGTCGGCGGTTAAGCTTCTGGCAAGATATTGGTAGCAGTCTACCACCAACTCCTGGAACAAGAGATAACGCCCGGCCATGATATACAGGGGGACATCGGACAAAGAGTAGGCGATTTCTTTACCATACATGAAACCTAAGATGGCTTTCATTATATCCACCCTTCTTATGGAGGCCGTCAGATCGACGTTTTCTTTGTCCGTCCAGTCGCCCCTGGATAGCAGGAGGGTGCGGAAATATTCACCCCGGTTGATGAGCACCACCTTGTGGCAGGGCAACACAACATTTGCTACCGTTATGGTTACATCCGAAAAGACGGGATTGAGGTACATGTCAGCCAGGCGAGGCAGTCTGTCCATGGTGAGCTACAACAGAAAAAACAGATAAACATCTAGTCCAAGAACACATAAGAGGAGATTTGTTTATATTATTAGGGACCAACAGAGAAACCCTTTACCATCACATCATAAAGATAACAAATACTGTGCTGTGACTTTAAATTTTTATTTAAATTGTGTAATGTTCTATCTATATATATGATTTTAACACACTAAAATATCTTTGGGATAAAAAGTCATCAGACAACAATATATACTTTAGATGTTTAGGATACAGATAGATAAATAAGATACAAGATACAAGATACAAGATACAAGATACTGTGACATTATTGTACAATACAATTTTTATAAACCTTTTTAGAACATTAGAAAATTTTTCTGCCAAAAACTTTTCTAATCTCAAATATTAATATATAGATTTTTATATAAGACAAGCTATGTATGTATATATACAGCGTAGCCCTGCACAGAATAATGTGTGCATATATTTACATATACTGTAAACCAGTTTTAAAGCCAGTCCCCTTCTTTCCAAATTTAAGTGAATTTTGTGCTTTACTCATACCCACCAAATATCTGTTCAGGAATATAATATCAACCCAAAATAAGCCCAAACACAAATTTCCAGGTTTACAGTAATGCAGATATACATGTAGAGAGAAATACAGCAATTAAACAAACTGCATTGAGTATAGCAAGTTCATTGCAATTATACGAAGTGCATTGATTATAGGAAGTTCATTGCATGGGTCCTTTTGCCATTAGAGGCGTTGAGCCAACTGTGGCTGCTGAGGAGGCAGTGGGGGTGGCTGCTGTTGTTGATGATGTTGTTGTTGATAATGTTGTTGTTGTTGTTGATGTTGATGTTGATGTTGATGTTGTTGTTGTTGTTGATGATGCTGCTGTTGCTGCATCAACATTAGCTGGATCCTGTTGTTGTGTCTTACTATAAACTCCATTAAATTATTAGTTTGGCTAATAAGCCGGTTGGTGGCCTGGTCAGCAACCAACAAGGTGGCCTGGAGCTTGGCCATGCTGTTTTTTTGTACTTTGCTTATGTTGTCTGCTATTTTTTCTAATTTTTCGAGGAGATTCTTCTCCAGATCAGAGGTCTGCCTTTGGCATCCTCGTACCCCGGGGGCACCTGGCAAATTAGTGGATGTGGTGCTCAGCGGCCCTCTGGGCAGGCTGGCCCCGTCCCTTGTGAGGTACGAGACCATATCATATATGTCCTCGCACCTGTTAACGTGCGCAGACCTGCCCCTCCTCTGTTTTAGTTTGAGGTAAGGCTGGTCAGAGGCGGGCACCCCTCTGGCGTTGCAATCGGCTCTGCTTTTGCTAATCATCTGGCCAAACAGGCTTGCCCTGGCTCTTTTGATGAGTTCTGCTGGCAGGCCTGCCAAGTCTGCGACCAGCGCAGACTTTGTGGTGGCATGGAAATTTTCTAGCATACCGCTGAGCGTTGCCCGACTGTCCCCATGGTTCTGTGCAGCGGCGGCGACGGCGGTGGGGGCATTGGGGGGGGCACACGTAGGGGAAGGGGCGGCGGGCTCCATTTGTAGGGTGGCAGTGGGCTCCGTTTTAACGAAGGCGACGGCGGTGGTGGGCTCCATTTTCACGTAGGCGGCTGCGGCGGGGGGCTCCGTTTTCACGAAAGCGGAGGAGGCAGGGGGCTCCGTTTTCACGAAGGTGGCTGTGGCGGGGGGCTCCGTTTTTACGGAGGCGGCGGTGGTGGGAGGCTCCGTTTTCCCGAAGGCTCCTGCAGCGGGGGGCTCAGTTTTCATGAAGGCCGCTGCGACGGGGGGCTCTGTTTTTGCTGTGGTGGTGTCAGCCGCGGCAGGCTCCATTTTCACAAAGGCGGAGGCGGCGGGGGGCTCCATTTTCACCAAGGCGGTGGGAGGTTCCATTTTTGCTGTGGTGTCAGCCATCTTTGTCTGAAAAAGGCATAACAAAATATCAGTCGGGTGACACGAGTGAGTGAGTGAGTGAGTGAGTGAGTGAGTGAGTGAGTGAGTGAGTGAGTGAGTGAGTGAGTGAGTGAGTGAGTGAGTGAGTGAGTGAGTGAGCGAGGGAGTGATTGCGTGTGTGCGTGTGTGCCTGCGTGCGTGCGTGCGTGAGTGAGTGAGTGAGTGATCGAGGGAGGGAGGGAGTGTGCTCGCTGGCTCGCTTACTCATTTGTGTGGGCGTGGCAGGCCGAGGGCTTCAAGCGCGCAGCCACGGGTGTTCCCATAACTGGGCCAGGTCCAGCCTCTGGGAGGGCACACGGCGCAGACACTTCTGAAGCAGGTTGGTCAATGAGGGGCATAATGGCGCGGGCTCCTTTGACTGGTTTTTTGTAAACCACACATGCTGTAGTTCTTTTCCTGTCATTTCCAGCAATATAAGGCCCAGCTGGTAGATCAGGCTCGACCCGTCCAGCAAACAGATACCGTGGCGTCCTTTAAATTCAGGCGGGGTGGGTTGTTCCCTGCCCCTGACCCGATAGGCAAACAGGTTCTTTTTGTGCAGCCTCGCGTTGGAAAAATCGGTCAGCATTATGCTGCATTCCTGCTGCTGCTGCTGCGCCTCTCCAAACAGGAACGATTCCGATACCAGAATGTTGTCTGTTTTCAGGTCGGTGTAAAGAATGTCACGGCTGAAAATGCCACAGACTGTTTGCACCAGTGATCGGAAAATGGCCTTTATCTTAACCGCGGTCAACTCCGCCCTTCCCCCTAGCAGAGCGGTCCTCAGGTTGACCATACCGTCTTCCCATTTTACGACCGTGTAGAGGCAGCCCTTTGTTTCGTGCCATGCGCATATTTGCTGAACCCCGGGCACGCCCAGGAGCCTGATCATGCAGCAGACTTCCAATGGCACCGGCGGGTCCCCCAACGGGTCCAGGGCGGTGGGGGCGGAGGGCGGTGGCTTCGTCCGCTCCGTTACGAGGAACCTGTCACCGCTGGCCTTGCAGGAGGCCATCAACGTACGACAGCCGGGTTTGGCCCCCAGCTCTTTTTCGATTTGGTACCGGGAAGCCAGGTCATCGAGCCGCCGAACCACCAGGCCTTGTTGAGGTTGGCAGGGAGGCGAAATTTCTTGGCGCAGGTCGCATTGCTCCCCCTTCTCCTTCTCCTCGTCCTGCTGCCACCGCTGCATTGTCTGGACCAAGGCTGCAAAGTATTTAAACTTAACTTGCACGTGCCTATCCTTGTCACAATTAAGACTTATATACACTAGCTGTGCTCAGGGGTGATTTTCCAAAAAATCTTAATCTTAACTGCGCGGGTTACAGTGGAATTATGTTGGACTGAAATTTAAAATCAGTTTAAACCTAGCAAATCCTGAACAGCCTTAAGATGACTCTCTTTTTGTAATGGGCTAATTACCATTGTTTTTCATTACTATCTGGAATATGATTTAATCCATATTGTTTATTGACCCGAAAGCTTCCTATCTGTTCATTGCCTAAGACTGCTTATGTAACTTAAATTTGCCCTCATTGTTGGGAGAGTTGAAATTGTGAGCTCCACAGTATGGGAGCAAGAAACATCATTTTACCCATTTGGAGGCATTGGACCCTTATCAGGCCTGTTTGACCTTCTCCTGTATATTTTCAATTTTTAGTTGAGCCTTGTTTTTTAAATTAAATTCTTTGTTCTTAAAAACAGGCGTTGTTGTTAGCTAATTCCCAAGCACATCTAATCTGTTACACTTATCATGGAGCCTTAACAATACAGAAGAGAGCTCTCCATTTAGCTGATTTATTTTATTCGACAGATCTGAAATACATATATTAACCCGTCCTTGTAATAATTATATGTCATAGCTTTAATCCCTTCTATATGTAAGGGTGAGGCTGTAATTTTTATTTTTTTTCCAGCGCGAAGGACTTAATATAGGTCTATTCCTGTTGTAAAATTGATAATAAATATGTTTAAACTAACAATATGTACATACATACATACATGCATAGAATATTGGCCTCACAATGACAACCACCAGCACAATTTATCATACTATCGGCGCCCTCTACTGAAACCCCGCTTTTCCTCTGCCCCAAGCCTAAGTTATCGCCCGCCTGCACGAATTCAGTCCCTGCCTGCCTGCCTGCCTGCCTTTCTGCCTGCCTGCCTGCCAGCCAGCCAGCCAGCCAGCCGCTGCAGGAGCCTAAGTTATGGCCCTCCTCCTCCCGGAACCGAATCCTAATCTGTTATCCTCAAAAAGGCCAGGAATAATCCACAAGCAGGAGAGACAGGGTAATCCGATAAGAAACAGGATATGCCTTTCCAGTAGTCACCGCCCCCAAGCCGTTGGCCTGGCGTGGCCTTCCACATTCCGTGGCGGTGGTCCCCGTCACGTCCTGCAAATTATTCACAGCCAGCCAGGGGGTTAGAACATGCGCATCCATACAAGAGGTGCCGGTGCGTCATGGCGTGCGGGATCCGTGGCTCTGATGGCCGTGGCGGGCCTTTAGCACGATTGCGCCACGGCATGTTTTCCGCGTGCGCTCGTGCGTCTGGCGTTTCCGCATCTTCATAGAACCCCCCTTCCACCCGGACATCTAGCCTGACCGGGATGGATTCGGTGCCGTATTTGTTCTCGACACAGACATTCACGTATTTGGTCTCGCTGTCGTTAGCTTCGGCCCACCAACATTCTATGTTGCTGTCCACTTTTCCGGGCTGTACGTTCCAATAGGTGTTTGTCCTGCGGCTGTAGACAAGAGGCTGCACCCCTTTGGCACAGCTGATGACTTCCGGCAGGGCTACGGCCAGATAGTCGGAAGCCTCTTGCGCGCTGCTGAATTGTACATACCCTCTGAACTTGTCCCAGTACATCTCGAGGCTTCCCCATTCTTCTTCGGTGATCCCCAGGTCGTAAGCCACGCATCTGTCAGCGGGCGCGTAACTCGAACCGAGGGGGTCCCCGAAATAAAGCACCAGGTATTTCCATATCGCGGCTTTGTCCGTGTAATGAGCGAATACGTCTAGAATGGTTTCAATTTGAAACCTCTTGTAGCCAGCAAGGTACGCATATTTCACGGTGTCGCTTCTCCAAAACTGCCAGGGGATACGGCTGAGCCGGTCATCCGACTGCGGGCTAGTGCCATCCCTCTTCATATAGCTGCCGTGCGCACAGGGCACAAACCACGGGGGCTCCTCTTGGCCCACGTCTAGCGTCTTATAGTACAGTTTCTCCGCACAGTAAGTGTCCATCGGGTGCCAGCTGATAGATTTCTTGTAGTCCATCTTCTCTTCCCAACGTCCCTCCTGCTAATGGGGGACGCCGTAGACGGGCGCGCCTTTTATTCGCCCTACAAAGACTTCCTCCTCATCCTGCTCCTCCTGCTCTTGGTCCTCCGAGTGGCAGTGGTCGCATCCTCATCATCACTGTCGTCGTCATCGTCGTCGTCGTCATCATCAATGCGGGTGCCTATATAAAATTTTACAGGGGATGGAGGTGGTGCGGTGCTACCACCGAAAGCCATGCTCCGACGCCCGGGCAGTTTGCTTGCACTGGACAGCGCTTGCAGCAGTTGTTCCTTCATATGAGCGTAGATGTAGCCTTGATCAGACGCTCGGAGAAAATCCAGGAACAGCTGGAAAGTTGCCGCAGGTCTGCGTAGCAACCAGTCCACAAACAGTCCAACGCATCTGTATTTTGGTAACGTATTTTGATAGGAATTGTGCGTCTGCGCCACCACGGAAGTCATAGCCTCTCTGGACACCATGTAATCAATAAGTCCGATGTTCTCTAAGTTTGTAACCAGGAAAGCCCTGGATACAGTCAGCATTTTTTTCCACTGAGCTTCCACTGCAAGGAGGCCCGAAACTCCCCCCGGATCCATCTCGATGGTGGAAATACTTCCCTCAAGCGGGGCTCCCACCCTTATATGACAACAGACAGCTGGACAAACGGGCGGACAGGCAGACAGATACATGCACGGACTCGCAGGCAGACACCCAGTGAAAGATTTCCGGGCTAAGTAAAGCCAGGGCTCACAGCTTGGCAAACTGAAAGAGCCTGCAATAATTCATATTTTCGCATCCCTTTTTCTGCACACCAAAGTGCCTACACTAAATCTTTTCTCCTTCCTGGTGGACAGAAACAATCCCTGTGTCAGTTGAATGCAGTGTTTCGGGATAATGCCCCCCTCGCCTCTGGGAAATGCGGGTGGACTGCTTGCTTCAAAGTACTGGCAGACACCTGCCCACCTGCCTGCCTGTCTGTCTGTCTGCCTGTCTGCCTAATGTTGCTTGCCTGCCTGACAAATTTATGGACAAACTAACTGCCTGGTTGGCTGGCTGGCTGCCTGCCTGCCTGCCTGCCTGACTCTGATTGCCTGCCTGCCTGCCTGCCTGACTGACTGACTGACTGACTGACTGACTGACTGACTGACTGACTGACTGACTGACTCTGGCTGCGTGCCTGCCTGCCTGTCTGTCACTGATTGCCTGCCTGCTTGCCTGCCTGTCTGACACTGATTGCCTGCCTGCATAACACTGATTGCCTGCCTGCATAACACTTATTGCCTGCCCGCCTGCCTGCCTGCCTGCCTGCCTGCCTGCCTGCCTGCCTGGCAAAACAAACTAACTGGTGTGACAAACTAACTGTTTGACAAACTATCTGGTTGCCTGCCTGCCTGCCTGGCTGTCTGCCTGTCTGCCTGTCTGCCTGTCTGTATGTTTGTCTGACAATTTAAATTGCTGCCTGCCTGCCCGCCTGCCTGCCCGCCCGCCCGCCCGCCCGCCTGCCCCCCCGCCTGCCTGCCTGCCTGCCTGGCAAAACAAACTAACTGGTGTGACAAACTAACTGTTTGACAAACTATCTGGTTGCCTGCCTGCCTGGCTGTCTGCCTGTCTGTCTGCCTGTCTGTATGGTTGTCTGACAAATTAAATTGCTGCCTGCCTGCCTGCCTGCCTGCCTGCCTGCCTGCCTGCCTGCCTGCCTGCCTGACTGACTGACTGACTGACTGACTGACTGACTGACTGACTGACTGACTGACTGCCTGACTGCCTGACTGACACACTGTTTCAGCCTGCCTGTCATATTATTATTGTGAAACTAAAGCAAGAAATAAAAGGCCAAGTGCAGCTTCTTCCGTTTTGGACACCGCTCAGAAACAGCATGAAACCGGCTTGATCCTATCGCGGTGCCTTTAGCCTAATCCAGAGTAAAAACGAGGGCGGAATGCGGAGGGGGGGCAGAGTTCAAGGGTTTTGAAAAAATAAAAAAAAAGAAAACAAAGTTGGGTTGTAATGATAAAACGGAAAAAGCTCAGGCATATTCTCCATTCATTTTTCAGAAATCGTGCAAGCACTGAGATCTAGAACTTTCGCAACTTTCCATAGTACACTCTAAATGGGAGATGCCCTACCCAAGACAAAATCACCCAAACTTAGTATTATTCAGGCTTTGTGGATACCAGTGTGGGATGAATATATAAAAGCATAGAGCACTGTCAGATGAGTTATTGTAAATGTGATGCGCCACCCCAAAATGAGTCTCTTCTCGGATGACGTCTTTTGTCTGTATGGCTGATTTTAGGTAAAAATGAGTTAAAAAAATCATACTTCATCGAATTTAAGTGTTTAATATATTTTGATAGCAGGTATCCTTGAGGTTCTAAATCCAAAGTTTCGAGGCTCTACGTAACGTTCTTACCGCTGTTTGACGTGCGTTTCTTAGCGTAATCCGTATTTCTATTTACCCCTATTATCGCCCAATTGTCATCTGTCATAAATGTGGATTGTGGTTCTGGTTGTTTTACCTATTAATTCGACACATGGCTGACTGGTCACAGGTGAACACAGGCAGCTGAAGATTGTTTATAACTGTCTTTTAGAGGATTTTCTTTTTTTTTTGCCAAGGTAGATATACTAAAAATCTACATTTTGAGTATATCTACCTTGACCTGACTTTTCTAGCTCAGTTACTGTAATCTGAAAATCCCATGTTCAGATCACAAGTTCACCACAAGAAACCTGACTTGGAAATTTAGAAAAAATACTCTGTGTTTAGGGCAAACATACATATTATTGGCCACGCTTTAATATAGGCCATGTTTTATAAATGCAGGGGTTATAATAATCTCTCATCTAAATCCACCAAGCTTTTGAATATTCATATACCAGTATATGACGTAGGGGCTAAACATTATTCCCACAATGTAGATCTAGACACCATTTTTGCTGGCAGAGCACAAGAACAAAATTTAGCGTTTTTGAAGTGCATTTTCATATTATTTTATAAGGTTCAAACTAAATCAGCAGAACACAGGAAGATCGGTTCAAGCAGGAATCTAATGCTTGAAGGTTAATTAGAAAGAAGCAGTTGTAAATTTATCTAAATCTTATGTCTTGTCCACGTTTATCCTGCTGTGATTACTTGTCAGTCATATCACTAATTTGAGTCATAAAATATATTATCGGCCACAGTTTTTAACATAATATTGGCCAGTTGATATTATAATTGGGATAACAAATTAATAGACCTAGACCTATTGAAATATCACATTTTACATTTTATGATTATTTTGAGGAATTCCATTGAAATAAGACCCATCCCAGGCATAACAGTAATAAATGTAAAGGTCTGAATCTTATAGACCTACTGTATGGGCGGCCATTGTGATGACAGCCATCATTGGTCTGGTCAATGAGCATCCCTCACATATGGTTCTGACCATGACATTGACCTTTCAGTCACCCTGGATCATGGTACTGATTGCTTAATATGCCCAATGCAGCAATCATATTTAAGTCTGCATAAAAGATTCGCTGGCCTAGAAGGCTAAATTCAGGAAAATTAATGAACCTGGCCGATATTTGAGCTTTGTGGCTGATAATTGATGAAATGAGGACACTGGATTCATGGGTCAATTGCTGGACTTATATATTCACTGATTCTTATCTGACTGTTAAATACAAGTTGAAAATGTCTGATTGTTCTCTAACACCCTTTGCTATGGTTTCAGGTCATTTGGAGTTTGTAGCAGGCTTTGGGGTCAATATGTGACCAATATTTCATTAGTTTGCCCTATTTTCCAAACTACTCTACATAAGCAGGCAGGGAGAATGTTATATTTTAGTATAGAATGGTTGAATGGTGGCAAAACATTATAGATTTTATAATAACTTTTGAGAATCCTGTGCTTCAGAAGTCGTGTAGCTGCTCAGCTGCCGAAAATGTCATAATATTGATAGAGAAAGAGACATATTTAATAGAATTAACATTGATCCAAAATACTGAATAAATACCATTATTGATTTCAGAATAAGAGGCTTGGAGACTCGTCAGTTCATTTTTGCAGAGAAGAAACGGGTGACAGGAAAGTTCTACGATGTCAAAGGAATTTACATGTGCATGAAAATATAGCTGTGTAATTATGAATTGTAGAAGTGTAAAAAGTAAAAACTAGACTGTTTTTATAATTATTGGCTATCATTTATGTTTCATATTTACAGGCTGTCTGTATTTGTCTGACCATGTACATGTAAAGGTACCACTTGTTGAAAAATTGAAAAAATAGATATTATTAAATTTTTTGACAAGTGGACCCTTTATGTGTAGTTGGTCACATTTATTATCATGTACATGTAATATAATAAGTGTAATTTGGGAATAATAATGGAAAATAAAATTAGATTTGATGTTAACCTTTATAGAGCAAGAGGCTTACAATGAGATGGAATTCCAATGATTAAAATCTTTAGTTTTCTTTACAAAATAAGGTCACTAGACCAGGTATTAAGTAGCATAAAATGTGTAAATAAGGGGTTAAAAAATAAAATTAAAATGACTAATTATATTGAATTATGTTATATTGAATTAACTACAAAGTTGTAAAGTTCATAGTTAACAAGCATATTTATTTCTAGACCCTGTTCATTTGTACATGCAGTACCAATCAAGACTATCTTGTATAAAACATACCAATCTGGATATGACCAAATTAATTATCAATTAGCATTAAATATGTAAATTAGGAATAATTATAAACAATTTTAAACTTGAAAAGAAGTTATTTTAATAAAAAAATACAAAATAGGTCAATGACTAGCATTTGTACATATCAGCATTTCTATGGAGATAGTAAGATCTGTTTTCTCTTTGAAATCTTTCAGATGTGCAGTTTGTATGGCAAGATAGGAATCAGTCATGTGACCAGCTATTAATTAGCATAAATATGCTAGTTACTTTAATTTAAAGAGATTATTGAATTTAATTTTACTCAATGATAAAGTAATATTGAGAAATGAGATGATATTTTTATCATTTCTTCATGTAAATTGTCTCATTGCTGTTCTTTTATAACGCAAATAATAAAACTAGGTCATGTGACCATGAAGCTAATTAGCATAAAATATGCAAATTATTTTTCTTTCTGAAACAATAAGTTTTCAAATCAACACGAAATTTGAATTTTTTTTCATATTTAACAGAAAAATAAAGATTATTAAAAAAAAATACTTTGATGTTTTCATATTTTGTTTTTTGTTGAAAATCAACGTTTTAATTTTACTTGGTCTGCATAAAACCCCTTTTTTGCTCAAAACCGTCATTTGTTTTTCATGCTGGACTATATGAAATTCATCGGATCATAGCTCAGGCTACGATATAGATAGAGCTGTGAATGATGGCTCATTTTAAAGCTTATTCTCTGTAGAATTCAACAGTAACAAAAACAGACAAGGTCTTTTTTTCGAGAAGAGACTCATTTTGGCATGGCTCATCACAAATATCAAAAGAAAGTCTGGAAGGTCTGTTTGAGAAACTGAAATATTTTTGTAATACAAATCCAAATCTATCAAATTTTAAAATTAGGGACCTCAGAATGAGGAAAGGGAGATAATTATGTAACCCGGGTTAGGCTGGATTGCACTGTAAGATTATATAGAGTGGAGCAGAATGGGGTAGGTATTGTAATGAAAATAAAACAAGGACCAGCGATCCTGTGGAAAGGGCCCCGTATGGTGCTGCCACCTTATGAGCGCCGGGGTAAACGTTCTGTTCATTCCAGTTAGTCAACAGGTTTCTTTTATGTATATTTTATCGCAAAAAGATTGCTTTTGAACTTTGCCACGGCGCCCATAAAAACTTATAGCTCGAAAGGATAAGAAAAACACACCAAAAAGAGACTGTGAGAAAAATTGATTTAGACAACAGGGGATTTGAACCTGCGCCGAAAAACGATGCGCTTCCTCGAGTCCGACGCTCTACCAACTGAGCCAAACCCGAGCTCCGTCGCCAGCCCGTATTGGAAGCATATGAGCGGGCCGCGGCCAAGAAATGTCAAAAAAAAATATACAGCGGTCATTCCAAAACGCCCCTGTCTCAGGTTTTTAACACAGCTTGATTTACTCAAAATTTTGAAACGTTACCCTCGTTCGTTTTAAGGGAAAAAATGTGCCAAAATAAGATAGATAAAACATTCCTTGCAAAACAACTGAGATAGGACGTTTGGGAAACGGCCCCGTATGGTGCTGCCACCTTATGAGCGCCGGGGTAAACGTTCTGGTCATTCCAGTTAGTCAACAGGTTTCTTTTATGTATATTTTATCGCGAAAAGATTGCTTTTGAACTTTGCCACGGCGCCCATAAAAACTTATAGCTCGAAAGGATAAGAAAAACACACCAAAAAGAGACTGTGAGAAAAATTGATTTAGACAACAGGGGATTTGAACCTGCGCCGAAAAACGATGCGCTTCCTCGAGTCCGACGCTCTACCAACTGAGCCAAACCCGAGCTCCGTCGCCAGCCCGTATTGGAAGCATATGAGCGGGCCGCGGCCAAGAAATGTCAAAAAAAAATATACAGCGGTCATTCCAAAACGCCCCTGTCTCAGGTTTTTAACACAGCTTGATTTACTCAAAATTTTGAAACGTTACCCTCGTTCGTTTTAAGGGAAAAAATGTGCCAAAATAAGATAGATAAAACATTCCTTGCAAAACAACTGAGACAGGACGTTTGGGAAACGGCCCCGTATGGTGCTGCCACCTTATGAGCGCCGGGGTAAACGTTCTGGTCATTCCAGTTAGTCAACAGGGTTCTTTTATGTATATTTTATCGCGAAAAGATTGCTTTTGAACTTTGCCACGGCGCCCATAAAAACTTATAGCTCGAAAGGATAAGAAAAACACACCAAAAAGAGACTGTGAGAAAAATTGATTTAGACAACAGGGGATTTGAACCTGCGCCGAAAAACGATGCGCTTCCTCGAGTCCGACGCTCTACCAACTGAGCCAAACCCGAGCTCTCGCCAGCCCGTATTGGAAGCATATGAGCGGGCCGCGGCCAAGAAATGTCAAAAAAAAATATACAGCGGTCATTCCAAAACGCCCCTGTCTCAGGTTTTTAACACAGCTTGATTTACTCAAAATTTTGAAACGTTACCCTCGTTCGTTTTAAGGGGAAAAATGTGCCAAAATAAGATAGATAAAACATTCCTTGCAAAACAACTGAGACAGGACGTTTGGGAAACGGCCCCGTATGGTGCTGCCACCTTATGAGCGCCGGGGTAAACGTTCTGGTCATTCCAGTTAGTCAACAGGTTTCTTTTATGTATATTTTATCGCGAAAAGATTGCTTTTGAACTTTGCCACGGCGCCCATAAAAACTTATAGCTCGAAAGGATAAGAAAAACACACCAAAAAGAGACTGTGAGAAAAATTGATTTAGACAACAGGGGATTTGAACCTGCGCCGAAAAACGATGCGCTTCCTCGAGTCCGACGCTCTACCAACTGAGCCAAACCCGAGCTCCGTCGCCAGCCCGTATTGGAAGCATATGAGCGGGCCGCGGCCAAGAAATGTCAAAAAAAAATATACAGCGGTCATTCCAAAACGCCCCTGTCTCAGGTTTTTAACACAGTTTGATTTACTCAAAATTTTGAAACGTTACCCTCGTTCGTTTTAAGGGGAAAAATGTGCCAAAATAACTGAGATAGGATGTTTTGGAATGACCACTCGTCTCATGATGATCATGATCGGAACGGCAACTTAGGCACTTGTTAGCCTACATGTTATTCCAGCTTGTCACTATTAGTCTAACGTTATATAGGCCTAGTATTATCGCCAAAAAATTAAAACTACAAGTAGGCCTACCTTTGAGTGAAATCATAAGTTTTAGGCCTGTTGAAGAATATTTTCCTACAGGCCGTATGAGTAGGGCTGATCCTACAGCCCTGCCTAGATCACAGGAACCCTTGATACAAATAGGGCTGTATTATGTAGGCCTAGCCTATTATAGATCTAGGTAGATCTAGGCCTATATAAAAACCGTTAATATTCAATGGATCTTAGCCTAAATTCAAAGTTTGAATCTTTTAGTGGGTCATATTTTTCTGCCAGATTTGAAAACTATAGGCCTACACATACATAGGCCTATATAATCAAAGATAAATTTCCCTCTATTTCACTATACAAATTTTAACCTTTTCTCACTATTTAGCAAGTTCAGTTGTCAGAACCCGCGCAATTTTTAACCACAGATAAACTGAGGAACTTGGGGAGCTTTCAAACTTGGCAGGAAAATATAACCCAGTTTTAAACGAATTTCCTGGCCCTTAATTTCAGAGAATATGTACGTGTAGGCCTATTTTACTACTAGAATTTTCAGCAGATTCACCCACAGGTGAATCCTGCATACAGGAAATACCACGCATTTCCTTGTTTCACAGATTTCCTGTAACATATATGTAGGCCTATAGGCCTGACTTACTGCCATAATAATTCTAAGCCCCCAGCCAGCCCCTTATTAACACAGACCAACCCCCCCCCCGCCCCTTTGCCAACTCTCCAAAGCAAGCCCGTCATTATTTATAGCTTCTTTCGTCTTAGCAGCCCCTCTTTATTGTGCCGTGCCATGCATGCGAGCATGCATGCATGCATGCTCGCACCCACATAGAACCAGCGATGCTTTGGCGTTGAATGAGCCAAGCTGATAGTTAGATATTATGACTAGGCCTATATATAAACTCTATCCTTAGAGATGGATAATGAATATTAACCACATTACAGAAAAATCGCTTTACTGGACCAGGGATCATCCTTAACATCACAATATAAGAAACTGCATGCAGATCCTATATATGGGAACACTAAGTATACTAGTATATAACAACCGATTTCCTATACTAATCTTTACAAGACTGGAGACCTATAATTATGTACAGAATATCACAGGAACCTCCTGTTTGCCGGTATTAGCAGACCTATATGAGGGGAATACTGTCATAGTTAAAATGGGTATTTTAAGGGCGATTCTGCACAGCACAGTGCAGTGATCTCCATCATATTATCTCGAAGGTAACAGGCGTTCACCCTTTTGGAAAATTGTTAGATCATTCAAAATGTATAAAAATTAGTCTTTATCTATCGTAATTACAGGTATACATAATAATAATCTTTCCTGTTTTTTTTAATTTGTCCTGTTTTTTCTTATTTGTCCTGGTTTTAAAGTAATAATTACATCATGGGAGGTTTCTGTGCACGGCATCTCGGAAAGATAATGATGAGTTTATATAATTCAAAAGGTCTGGTTAAAGCTCTCATAGTCATACCCAGCCGGTTTTAGATAACTAGATTTATACAAAAGTTTTACACCAAAAATTCAGTCAAAACTTTACAGGAGAAAAAAGGTGGCGTGCGCATATAGGGCTGATTAAATAGGCACCTATATTCTTCACAATGTTGATCATCTAAAGTTATAGCATAGAAATTAAAGATCATGGACCACATCAGACTTTTCCACTAAATATGATTGCTATTTATTTATACTAGGAGAAATATGGCAATAGTATATATATATGCAAAAGAAATAGTGTATGTATAATAAACATTAATATTTAGGCCTGTTGTTTTGAATGGGTATACTAGATCACAATCAGCTGGTGTTTGGAACAAACAGCTTGCTGAATTCTATACACGTGTGCATGGCCAGGGGTGGCATTGTAGCTCCAGGGTACCTTTCTATTGTTTATATAGATTGTCTATTGTTATAGTCTGGCCTTTGATCTGCACCTGCACACGCCTCCATGCAGCCCACGCCCTATATACAGGCATTTCTGTGTTGCAGGTGGTGGGTGCATGGTGTGGATAAAAATACACTATAGTTATGTTACATAAATATTATTTGGGAATTATGACATGCCAGCTGAAAGGTAAGATAATTTATTTTTGCTTTTAGATTTACATTATAGTTGGAATTTAGGCTTGATTTATAAGATTTTATCCATATATAATTCGGTAACCTTTCTTATAAAGGAGCAGGGAAGCAATAAGTTACACAAAAATATTAGGTTACAGGAAAATTCCTATAACGAATACAGTATTGGAGAGTATTGAAAAACAACTTTCATGAATGTAAACAAACGGAAAATGCAGCCAAAACGTTTATATTGTTCATCAAATATATGAGGAGAACGTTTCCAAAAACCTGTTATTGACAAATTTATCAAACTTCGTTTTTTTTACAGAAATCAACTCCTTTTCATAATACCCATTACCAGTTAAAATATTAGAATCTAATAAAATTTGAAACTTTTCCAAACTCCTGCTATTTACTATTCAACATCATTCCGCAAACTTGTTTCCTGGCCTTGTAAAGGGCCTTGATAGTATAATTTGGGAAATTTACTGTTAATTTTTAAAATAAGCATTGCCTAAACATGCACCAAAAGGTCCTATTATAACACTGCAGAAACCCCATTCAATTTTTATTTTCGTAAAATAAAAATAATTGGATCATGGCATACCAGTTCCCTGGGTTCTTTTGAAAATAATGAATGAGCAAAATAGTAGGGGTTTTGGAAAAGTTTAAAAGTTCAAATAGCAGGCTTTCTGGAAAGTTTTCAAATTTCAAAATGAACGTAATCCAATTTTTGTTGTAAACAATCAGCCCAGGAGATACTGTAAGATGCATAAAATTTTGTTTTCCAAAACAAATTTAAAAATAATAAAATTATTTAAAACTGTATTTCTAAAAATTAAAAGAAAATGAAAATAGCGGGGTTTTGAAAAAGTTCTCCTCATATTTATTTGTCAGTTCTTTTAAAATACTAAATAAATTAGGATCATCAGCATCTTGTTATAAATGGTAAAATTTATTTAACCTAAATGAAACGAAGAAAATCTTACCATTGGGAGTATTTTAATGATAAGCCTAAGCCTAAATCGTCCTAAATTGACCTCCAAGGAGACAGGAAAGGGTTTGCTATTACAAAAAAGCCCTGGGACAAGCGAATGAATATAATTTTCATATAATTTTCGTTACATTCAAGTTTCAAGATAGGCCCTTCTTGTAATTAAATTTAACAAGATGCAGATGATAACATATTCGTGTCAAAAGAGTCATTTGGGTAAACCAAGCTCAAATGTATAGGCCTAATATTATGACCCGTCTTTGATCTTTTAAACATAGTCTAGGATGACAGGAATGCAACCAAACTGGTCTTGCAGTCTGGTGACGCTAGTGTATGGCAAATATAAAAAAAAATCTAGTGTGATCACCACCACCTAAAGTATGTAGTCTTATAATGGATGACGTGCCCCCCCCACCCCTCCCTAATTCTTAACACGTGTTATATTTTGCCGGAACCAGTTTTTAGGGTAAAATAAAGCTGCTCAAGGTGTTTGTTAGTTACAGCTGATCAAAGTAAAGTTGAAATTTGGTACAGAAATCATTGTATTTCTGAGCAGATACATGCATTTTTTAAGAATTTTTACCCCATAGGTTTTTTGGGTTATTTAAGAGAAATAACAAAAGAAAATGTCCCTTAAAACCATTTTTGCAGTTTCTGTTGAATTTGAAACTTGTTTGGAAGCAATATTTTACGAATGCGTCCTTGTTTTTACGAGGAAACTTCTCAAAGGCAGTTATCAGGACACACACTTTTAAAAGTATTCTTACTTTTATAGGATTTTGGCAATTTATAGATTTATATTTATCGCAGCCACCCAACTTTCTTGTATGACCAACTTTTTTTGGGTAATTTTCAGTTCATAATGACCTAAGTAACATATTTTGTAGGCGAATTTTATCTGTATGGTACTCCTGAATAGTATCCATTCCCTTTAAGCAATGTAATCGTGTAAAATGTGTATTTTTATAACAGAATTAATGCCAAAAAAAAAAAACTATTTCCACAGTTGTCGCGTTCTACGCCACCCCTATAGCTTTTTGTGTAAAGTTTTGACTAAATAGTTGTTGTTGTTGTTGTCGTTGTTGTCGTTGTAAACTAAATTGATTCAATATAGCTTAACCCCAGACAAAACTATTATCATCATTATTATTATTTTTACATTAAAGCCTCGAGCGTAGACGCCATTATATTCCGCTCAAATTGTCCAATAGGTTTAAGTTAAAAGCCAGCCTGTCTTGTATTGTATATATATGTATGGGGTTTTTTTGTACGTACATGTATGTATGTATGTATGTATGTATGTATGTATGTATCTTTTGCATGCGCATGCTGATGTATACATGCCCTGAAGTATCCCTATATAAATTTAAAAGTAAAAATTTTTGTACTTACCAATGCTTACTTCTATACACCTTCTACACAACTAGGCCTACTCTGTTCTTCTGTTATTCTTCTGTTATTAAACAGATTCTTTTAAACTTCTCCCTGCAAACAAATTCTTATATACATATATATATATATATATATATGTTATATATATATAATAAACAAAGGTAACAGAGCCTGTTAGGGCTTCCTGGCTGTCAGATTTTTACACGGCCATGCAGTATTCCCACCCAGTAACCTCTGCAGAGAAATATACAATTTTAACCTTTTTACTCGCTCCTATGGGTCAGGAGCCACCCCCCTCCCCGGGCCTGACGTCCCTGGGCCTGAATATTATCGTCTAAAATGCAGCTTTTCCCGTCCCTCCCTGCCTGCATGCCTCCCTGCCTGCCTGCTTGCCTGCTTGCCTGCTTGCCTGCTTGCCTGTCTGCCTGCCTGTGTACGAATTCACGCAGGTAAAACGAATGGGAAAAGCCTATCTTACAATAAACTACCTATCTTACAATAAACTGCCTAAAATATTAAAGTCTGCTGCAAGCGTCCATGCCTGCTGTGTAATCGTACTGCCTCTGCTACTACCAGCACTACAGCCGCCCACCAGCACTGCCACTGCCACTAGCAATATTATCGTCTAAAACGCAGCTTTTCCCGTCCCTCCCTGCCTCCCTGCCTCCCTGCCTGCCTGCCTGCCTGCCTGCCTCCCTGCCTGCCTCCCTGCCTGCCTCCCTGCCTGCCTGCCTGCTTGCCTGCTTGCCTGCTTGCCTGTCTGCCTGCCTGTGTACGAATTCACGCAGGTAAAACGAATGGGAAAAGCCTATCTTACAATAAGCTACCTATCTTACAATAAACTGCCTAAAATATTAAAGTCTGCTTCACGCGTCCATGCCTGCTGTGTAATCGTACTGCCTCTGCTACTACCAGCACTACAGCGGCCCACCAGCACTGCCACTGCCACTAGCAATATTATCGTCTAAAACGCAGCTTTTCCCGTCCCTCCTGCCTCCCTGCCTGCCCTGCCTGCCTCCCTGCCTGCCTCCCTGCCTGCCTGCCTGCCTGCCTGCTTGCCTGCTTGCCTGTCTGCCTGCCTGTGTACGAATTCACGCACGTAAAACGAATGGGAAAAGCCTATCTTACAATAAGCTACCTATCTTACAATAAACTGCCTAAAATATTAAAGTCTGCTTCACGCGTCCATGCCTGCTGTGTAATCGTACTGCCTCTGCTACTACCAGCACTACAGCGGCCCACCAGCACTGCCACTGCCACTAGCAATACGTCCCTCCCTGCCTCCCTGCCTGCTTGCCTGCTTGCCTGCTTACCAGTACTACTGATACCATGGACCTAGTTGGTTGGCCTGCAGATTTCGGCCCTGCTTGTTAGCTCGACCTAAACCCTAATCATTAAAATTATTCTAGTTTTGCATCGCTTCTACTGGAATTCTAGGAAATTTTTACGTCCTTTTGACCATCGTCTATACATCTAACACCCTAGAAATCACGTTCTCGGCGTTCTAACCGAATTGTATGAAAATCTATGTGTTACAAGAAATTGTGTACGCTCATAATTTCTACTCTGGTTTTACGTCAGGAATCTCATTCGAAAATTGCCAAAAATGCTAAGCCCTACAAATCCGAAAATAACGACTAGCCTTGTACAACCTAAATCATTTAACTGCTCACCCTTTACCAGTTCATGCTAAAACCGAAAATGTAACTAAATTATATAGCTTTGTACTTTATGAAACTGTAACGTTGGTTTAAATACCATCATATTAGCAAAGGAAATTGGCTACCAATTCTAACCCTTTTCACTCGTAAATAGCAATAAAAATTCGGGGTTTCACCACATTTTATTCCCTTTTCAATTTCGCTAACGAATCTAACACAAAAAAACTACCATTTCCAAGCATTCAGTTTTAATTGTTGTCTTGACAAAAACTCTGAAATCGTGATTTTCAGAGATTTGTTACCACCACAACAACTCATTATGTTAACCTAATAATTTCTAAACGTCCAACTGTTCCATTATTGTTACTTTGTAAAGTAAAGTATTTGTACTCACCAGAATCGTCCTCAAAATATTTCCATACAACTGATGCAGCACAATAATCCAAGAATGTTCACAACCACAGTAATCCACACAATTGATGCAGCACAATAAGCTAACAATGTTCACCACCACAATAATCAAACAATGTTCACCACCACAATAATCAAACAATGTTCACCGTCACAATAATCCAACAATGTTCACTATATAATAATCCAACGAAAGTAATCCAATGTAACTCCCACTAGACAATGGCTGAGCCCTGCTGCAGCAAGCTTTATATAACGTTAGGCAGCCATCACGTGACTGGATCAATACTGCAGCCTACAGGGGGCACTTGCTGCTGGGAGCTCAACCTAAGCAGACGTAAGCAGTTGGGGACTCACCACCAGCAGCCAGGCAGGCTTGGAACTTTGTTTTTTACACATGCATGCTGCACTGTGGATTATTGTTGGATTATTCTGGCATACATCAGTTCAAAATAAAACAAATTTAAGAAAGAAGCTGGCTTTTTTGTGGAATTATTTCTCAAGCTGGATTATGCGTTTTTAGAAACAGCTAGGCTGAGCAGCGCCGGGTTTCAATGAAAAGTTTAGTTTATTTATGCACTGTGGATTATTCTGTTGGATTATTCTAAAACAACAAATTTAAGATAGAAGCTGGCCTTTTTTTGTGGAATTATTTCTCAAGGTGGATTATGGGTTTTTAGAGACAGCTAGGCTGAGCCGCCGGGTTTAGTTTATTTATGCACTGTGGATTATTCTGTTGGATTATTCTAAAACAACAAATTTAAGATAGAAGCTGGCCTTTTTTGTGGAATTATTTCTCAAGGTGGATTATGCGTTTTTAGAGACAGTTAGGCTGAGCAGCGCCGGGTTTAGTTTATTTATGCACTGTGGATTATTCTGTTGGATTATTCTGAAACAACAAATTTACGGAAGAAGCTGGCCTTTTTTGTTATTCGATTTTGGAATTATTTTTCAAGGTGGATTATGTAGTGGAAGGAATTATACTTTGCAGGAGGGAACTACCGTGCAGCATGCGGGGTAAGTAGGCTAGATATCTAAGGTATCCTCTTTTATTTATAACGTAATTTGATGCAGGATCATTCTAGGGTCGTCCCAGTAGCAAAACAAAAGTTTACTTTAGTAAGTTATGGTTTTATATTTATTCCCTACAAAAACATTGAATAAATATTGCGTTGTTTTGACATTAGTTTATTTTGAAAACAGCGTTTTTCGTCCCTACAAACGATAGTTTCTTAGGAAGTAGGGTGCAAAAAACGTGTTACAAACAGTTTCGGCTTTTAGTTTACCAGTCACAGTGCCATTCTCCGTTAAAGGGCTCATTTGCAAGAGTTTTGTGTCCAAGGCTTTGCCTGTAAATCTAAGTAGTTTCAGAACAACTTTAGCCCCTCATAAGTTTAAAATGCATGTCACTAAAAGAAATGTTTTACAGTGTGTTCAGTGCAGAACATGAAAATTATTTTTGTTTGCAACAAACAGCATTATTGTAATCATCACCAGTTTCCTCAGCCTATGTTTGCAAAGATCCCGACGACCCTATATTTTCTATATTTTCCTATATTTCCCTATAATTTAAATCCTCCCTATTTTTCAGTATTTTTTCATGATTTTTGGCCAAAAAAACCCTATATTTCCCTATAATTTAAATCCTCCCTATTTTTCAGTATTTTTTCATGATTTTTGGCCAAAAAACCCTATATTTCCCTATATTTTCTCTATGGCTGCACCCTGGTCAGATAATTTTGAGGGGGTTTGCATGTAAGGGAGCTTATAGGAGACCCAAGGCTTTGCCCGTCGTCAATTGTGTGTTGCTCTGTGTCCACCATAACTACCAGAATAAATGGAATTTTATAAATAAATCCATTTGGTGCAAGTGTCCAACTTGGATTGTAACTTGGTATTACTTGTAAAATTATGGGTCTGTTGCCACTTTTCACATTTTTAACTTCTTCTTGGTAACCACCAGTAGGTAGAGCTTTTTATGTTAGAATATTGCCTGATTCTAGGCCATAAATTGTTTAAATCATAATGGTATTCCACTTTTTGGTGGAACTTTAAATATGGGAAGATGCAAAATTTGGTTTCTGTTTACCAGACATTTGAAAAATTTTCTTCTCAAAACTACTTGACAGAATTCAATTTATACATATTGCAAACAAATACTTAGTCCTTTTGTAGGTTTAATTAAAGTTTGATCAAGAGATGGCCAAACTATTTAGCATAAGAATAGTTTAAAGTCTTCTCACAAACGGAATTCTTAAATGGTCTAAGTGTGGCTGTAGTTTGAATTTGTACAAGTGGTGGTTCCACTTGCATTGTCGGCTGAAATAATAGCCAAGGCAATTTTGAGAATTAATCATTTCATGTAAGACAATTCAAAAATCTTCTCCTCAGAAACTACTCTAAGATTTTAGAATTCTTTGATGTTACATAAGATTGTTCCTGTGTGTGGGTGAAGTTTAAGCTTATTTGAGTGGTGGAGCCGCTTGTATTATTAGTTACATTCTTTGAAATATCTGAGACACTTTAAAAAATTGATAATAAGGATAAGGGCATTATTGGGCACTTCCAGGAAGGGTATTTTACTCACCAGAAAACCGTTTTGCTTGTGATTCGATCAAGAACTTCTGTCTTCTGTCTACCAAACTGTATAGGGGAGAGGGAGGCTAGTTATCACAGGCCCTAATTGTCACTGCAGCTTTTTCTGCCACAACTATTTACCAGTTCCTTAATATGGAGGCCTTGTTTATTCATGCCATAGACAAAATTCTGCTCTGTAATCTTCTGTTCTAGTATCCTTGAGTATAATTCTGATTATCATGATTCTGTGAGAAATTAAGTGCTAGAATTAAACGTTCCAATCATGCCCTATATTGACCTATATTTTATGCTATATTTTCGCCAAAAACCCTATATATATCCCTATATTTTTAGTTTTATTGATCCTATAAAATCCCTATATTTTTTAAAACACCTGGTAGGATGCCTGTGTTTGACAAAATATAATCTGTGTCAAAATTCCAACATATAATCATTAACACCAGTAATCCACGCCAGTTGCCAGTTGCACCGAGAATCAAGCCAACAAAGGTAGGAATACTGCCAAACCAACGCCAGTCTAAGGTGCAGGTAAGGTGCGTGCGTGCGTGCGTGCGTGCGTGCCTGCCTGCCAGTCTGTCTGGCTGGGCCGGGCTGGCTATAAAACCTTCTGTAGCACTGCCAACCTTCATTTGTAGCCCGGGTCTGGAAGGGTGCACACGTGTAGGAAGCGGCGCATTTTCGTGCTGGGGGGGGGGTGCTAAGCAGTTGGCTCAGTCACTGCTTGGCTTTACGGCACCGCTTCCTGCACGGCTCATTTTCGGGAGTCGCATTCATGTTGGAACGCTAAGCAGTTAGGAAGAGGAGTCACATTCGTTTTAATGTTGGAACGCTAAGCAGTTAGGAAGAGGAGTCACATTCGTTTTAATGTTGGAACGCTAAGCAGTCAGGAAGTGTTGTGTAGGGGCGTGTGTGGTAAAGACACACGAGAGGGCGATGTGCTAGTAACCGCTCCCCTCAAGTTTTCGCATTTGGAAGGCTTAGCAGTTAGGAAGAGGAGTCACATTCATTTTAGTGTTGGACCGCTAAGCAGTTAGGAAAAGGACCGCTAAGCAGTGAACCGGCAATTAGGAGGGTAAGTACCACTTACATATTTCATATTTTTAGCTTTTATAGGGTCTCGTAGGGCCTGTCTGTCTGTCTGTGTGGTCGTGCTTTTATAAAACGTTTTTTTTGTGTGTACACGTCTGTGACGTGTGCTGGTGGCAGCGCGGGCTGCCTCATTATAGGGTGCACCCTCGGTCGTGCGCGGAGTGGCAAATTTTTTGCGCGGTTGGCTCGGTCGTGCCGCATATTTTTGGCTCATACGTGCATGAAGTGACACATTTTTGTGCTGGAAAGCCAATCGTTTGGCACAGGCACGAGGAAGTGCCGCTTCATGCATATGGAGCTTTGCGTTTTCGTGCTGGAAAGCTAAGCAGTTGGCGCAGGCATGCAGGTTTGGACCGCTAAGCAGTGAACCAGCAAGCAGGAGGGGTAAGTACCCTTATATAATATTTCTTATTTCTAACTTTTAGAGGTTCTTGGGTCTGTCACTGTGCTTTGAAAAAACATTTTTATGGCACGTCTGTGACGTGCTGCCGTAAATTATAGGGTGCATGGTAGAGTGCCTTCATTATTGTGACACTTGAGCGATATCTATTTTTTTGAGTGTGGTCTGTGCCAGGTGCAACTATGTTTTTCCCCCTCAAAAAGCAACTTTTCCAGTTAATATAGCTACAGTGTCACGGAAGTAACCCATTTAATTTATATGCGCGCATAAATAGTGTACTGAATGGATAAATAAATAGCTAGCTCTCTGTAGAATAATATTACGTGACCTTGATTCAGGTAGCATTCGATACAGTTGTTTCAGAGTTAAGTAATTTAGATTTTAACGTTTATGTAACAGCGTTTTGAGGCATTGTCTGAGAATATCAGGCAGGGGTGGAACATGGGGGTCATAAGATTTGGCAGCAAATCACAGGACTCAAAGACTCTGGTTTGAATAAGAATCATGCCAAATGTCAGCCTCCTAGCTCAAACGGTTTCTGAGTTACAGCCCTTTAAAGTTGAGAAAACTGGGAAATCTGTTTTTTTTATTTTACGATTTCAAAGCTCCATATAAACCACCCCCATGATTGTACCAAGGTAATGACTGCTAAAATGTGTTGTCAGACTACTTTTGAACAAAGAATAACTTCCAAAATTCTTTTACCTTGCTGGGGGTGGCAGTTGCAAGTGTACAAAAATGCACGAAAAACGTTTTGGGGGGAGATTTTGAACTGCAGTAGTCACCACCCCCATTGTAGTACCAAGGAATTTATTACAGATATTGATAGTCCTATATAAGGTCTTCAAATAACAGTAACCAAAACCTTGGTACTATGATGGGGGTGGGATTTATTTAAGCTTTTAAACCAAGAAAAAACAAAAACGCCTATTTTTGAGCCTCTACAACTCCCACCCCCATCAACATTTCATTATGAAACATACTGGAAAAGAAAGGCACATGCCTATACATTATTACTGAGGCATAAAATCCTTGGTACTTTTGCCTGAAAAAATATAAAAAATAAATTAAAGTTGGCAATCTGAAGGAGTTTAAATTTGGTATTAAACAGATATTTACTAGCATATCAGATAGAAAATAGTCACAGTTATATAATAATAGTCTAGTTATGTTGATTGTGACTTGGGTATGATACCTCAGCATTGTGCCACCCATTGGAGAAGAAATAGCTTGTTCCTTATTTTGAAAAATTAAATATTTTATCTGTTTATAGTCAAATTTTTAGTTATTATAAATTTCATATATTTCGCATATTCTTGCATGACCCTGATTCTTATCACTTGTCAACAGCAGGGCAAACCATTTGACTATTATTATGTGAAGGTTTTTCAAAGACATTTTGCTATTTTTATGCCCTAGCCAGGGAGTTTTGCCATGAAAATCCTCCCCCCCCCAATGAAAATCCCCCCATCCCTTCAGTGCTATCACATGTATCAGTCAGTGAGTTATACATGTTATACAAAGGTTAAAGTGCACACAATTCATGCAGCTCTAGGTTGAATTTAGACTGAAATAATAAGGCTTAAGTTGATTGAAATTCAAAATGTTGCAATAAGAGTAGTCTTTTGAAAAGTCAGGGTGGCCTGTATCTGGAATTTATTCCTAAGGACAGGCTATTCCACGAAATGTTACTATTACTTATTTGATGTTAAACTGGTTGATGTAACCTAGAGCTGCATGAATTGTGTGCACTTTAACCTTTGTATAACATGTATAACTCACTGACTGATACATGTGATAGCACTGAAGGGATGGGGGGATTTTCATTGGGAGGGGGGAGGATTTTCATGGCAAAAACTCCCTGGCTAGGGCATAAAAATAGCAAAATGTCTTTGAAAAACCTTCACATAATAATAGTCAAATGGTTTGCCCTGCTGTTGACAAGTGATAAGAATCAGGGTCATGCAAGAAAATGCGAAATATATGAAATTTATAATAACTAAAAATTTGACTATAAACAGATAAAATATTTAATTTTTCAAATTAAGGAACAAGCTATTTCTTCTCCAATGGGTGGCACAATGCTGAGGTATCATACCCAAGTCACAATCAACATAACTAGACTATTATTATATAACTGTGACTATTTTCTATCTGATATGCTAGTAAATATCTGTTTAATACCAAATTTAAACTCCTTCAGATTGCCAACTTTAATTTATTTTTTATATTTTTTCAGGCAAAAGTACCAAGGATTTTATGCCTCAGTAATAATGTATAGGCATGTGCCTTTCTTTTCCAGTATGTTTCATAATGAAATGTTGATGGGGGTGGGAGTTGTAGAGGCTCAAAAATAGGCGTTTTTGTTTTTTCTTGGTTTAAAAGCTTAAATAAATCCCACCCCCATCATAGTACCAAGGTTTTGGTTACTGTTATTTGAAGACCTTATATAGGACTATCAATATCTGTAATAAATTCCTTGGTACTACAATGGGGGTGGTGACTACTGCAGTTCAAAATCTCCCCCCAAAACGTTTTTCGTGCATTTTTGTACACTTGCAACTGCCACCCCCAGCAAGGTAAAAGAATTTTGGAAGTTATTCTTTGTTCAAAAGTAGTCTGACAACACATTTTAGCAGTCATTACCTTGGTACAATCATGGGGGTGGTTTATATGGAGCTTTGAAATCGTAAAATAAAAAAACAGATTTCCCAGTTTTCTCAACTTTAAAGGGCTGTAACTCAGAAACCGTTTGAGCTAGGAGGCTGATATTTGGCATGATTCTTATTCAGATCACAGTCTTTGAGATCTGTGATTTGCTGCAAAATCTGAGACGTAAGATTTCAAACCTGCCTGATATTCTCAGACAATGCCTCACAAATCTGTTTAGGAATGCACGCACGAGTTTGACAGTGAGAAATTATATTTCTTTTTGAAAATCCTGTTAAACATCGAATTAAGCTATCAAATGAACGCTATTCTTATATAGCTGGGCACACACAGACATTTATCACTCAGCCTCATTTGGCTGCGAGATATTTTAAATGGCTCAGCCAGTGGTTGCTCAGCATTATCCCAGCTTGTGGCACAGCCATATCTCCAGTATTGAATCAGTTTGATATTAAGCCCCTATTTGGCACATATATTTATTATTTGGCACAGCCAGCAGGTGTTTGAGCTGTGCATGCGCCTGCTTGCGCCCGTGGCACAGTGAATGACGTCCTAAGCTGCATGGCTAGACAGTAAATTCTATAATTTGATAGAAGTCTGAAACTAATTTTCAACTGTTTTTGTCATATGCAGCCATGCATTTCCAAGCAGAACACTAGTTAACCAAGGGTAAAAATTTTGTTCTTCCCATGTTAAATACTAGTTTATATTTTGAAATACTCTAATTTGGTATTGGGAATGTTATTGTTTTGTTTGATTTTTTGCTCTGCGATGTCATTAAAATGTAGATTTTCCCATTATTTTCAAAAGGATGAAAAAATATTTTGTGTTTGATTTCTGATTTCGCTGACTCTGCTGATGAGTAGTCAGTCAGCAGTTAGTCATAGCTTTATCATCAATCCAGGAGCCTTTCACTGAAGAGACTTCCACTGAATATTTTAATATTATCATAGTAAATCACACACAGAATGTCCCAGTCTTCTTTTTGCCTAGCATGGCAGATTTTTAGAGAAATCATTATGAAACTTTGTAGTTTCAATATTTTTCATTCTCCTAAGGAACTAAAGTTGAAAATGTGGCTTCAAAGCTAACAATTTTAGGCTGTTTATCATTCGTAAAAAAATCATGAACGCGTCTTACTTGATGAAATGAGATCAGATACATAATATGAAAGTTAAATAGACGATTTTATTTGCATTTAAGGCCCGTGTTTTCAAATAGAGAAAGCTCATTCTACTATGGACACTGCACTATTTGTAAACGCAACCATTGGTTTTTCTGAAAACCTTTTTCTAGTTGGGTATAGGAAATGCACTATGCTGTGCTAGATCTGTCATATACGCTGTTAACTTTCAGCCTATTATTCATATCAAAAATAAGGTACCACATAAGAGATACTTTACTGGTGTCTTTTACTATTACTTTAAATCACAGACGCGGCATTCTTGCTTCACATAACCACACTAGCCCGTGTCAAAGCTGAAATATAGCCTATGCATGCTGAGGCATTTGCCTTTCTCGCCCATTGTGTGCGGGGTCGCTCGGGTATAGCAATGTTTACGTGTTATCTTTATGAATGCTAAAAGAACAGGATATCCAAAACATTGGTCGGTTGGCCTGCGTTTCACAAAATCACCCAAGCGCGACAATGCTAATAAACTGCGTTTATGACTCCCAGAAGAACGTATTTGCCCGGCATTAACACCCTGGCTTCCTCTAGGGCTGAGATATAGAGCCCGTGTTTGACAAAATACCAGCCTTTCCTGCCTTGCGCAGAATCACCCAAGCGTTAAATAGATGTCAGATGAGCTGAGATATCGAGTTCACACTATTAACTTTTAACACTGTCTATAGGAATTCGCAAAACCATTCAAGCGTGACAATGTTTGTAGCATTTGTATATTATTGTCAGATGAAGGTACAGGCTAAACATAAGCTTCCTAGCTTGTAGCAAAGTTGAGTTATAGGACCCGATAGTTTGTATTGTGGTAAATTGAGAAAAATTTTAAAATTGCGCCATGACCTTGACTGTGACCTTGACTGTGACCTTGACTGTGACCTTGACCTTGACCTTGACTGTGACTGTGACTGTGACTGTGACTGTGACCTTGACCTTGACCTTGTGACCTTGGCCTTGACCTTGTGACTTTGACTTTGACCTTGTGACTTTGACTTTGACCTTGACTTTGACCTTGACTTTGACCTTCACCATGAACCTGACCGTGGCCGTGGCCCTGACCCTGACCTTGACCATGACCCTGGCCTTGACCATGACCCTGGCCTTGACCATGACCCTGGCCTTGACCATGACCCTGGCCTTGACCATGACCCTGGCCCCAATCTGGCAATGCCCATTATGGAACTCACCCCAGCCATTTGTTCAATTTCCTGTTCCTAGATCCATTACTTTTTGAGTTATCATACAAAAAAGCACGCACGCATGGATGCATGCATGCACGGAAGCACGCAAGCATGAATGCATGAATTCACACATGCATGCACGCACGCACACGCACACACACACAAACAGACTCTGAGGAGTACTCTAGCAAAAACGCAACTCTACAAATGTTTATAGATAGATGGAGAGATAGTGTTGCGTTTTACTGTAAAAGTATTAAAATGCTTGAAACCTCTTATTTAAGCTGCACATTGTGGAACATTTTCGGAAGTGGGCATGCTCTCCCCCCCCCCCCCACCATGCAAGTAGACCTTTTCAATAGCCTTTTAATTATAGTTGCGTTTTTGCAAAACTCGCCAGAGTCTGTGTTTGTTTCCGTGTTTCCATGTTTTTGTGCGATAACTCAAAAACTAATCGATATATGCACACGAAATTTAAATACATGAAAATGGCTCAGACCAGTTCAATTATGGGCATCGCCAGAACAAGGTCATGGTCATAGTGTGACTTTGAAATTTTTCTCAATTTACCACAATACAAACTATCGGGTCCTATAACTCAACTTTGCTACAAGCTAGGAAGCTTATGTTTAGCCTGTACCTTCATCTGACAATAAATACAAAATGCTATAAACATTGTCACGCTTGAATGATTTTGCGAATTCCTATAGACAGTGTTAAAAGTTAATAGTGTGAACTCCATATCTCAGCTCCGGCTCCTGTCAGGGAGCTCAGATTGAGCAGTATTGCACATCTGACATCTATTTAACAAACTGTTTTAATCTTGTCACACTTGGGTGATTCTGCGCAAGGCAGGAAAGGCTGGTATTTTGTCAAACACGGGCTCTATATCTCAGCCCTAGAGGAAGCCAGGGTGTTAATGCCGGGCAAATACGTTCTTCTGGGAGTCATAAACGCAGTTTATTAGCATTGTCGCGCTTGGGTGCTTTTGTGAAAGGCAGGCGAACGACCAATCACGGGCTCTACATCTCAGCTCAGCTCCAGGCCCTATATCTCAGCTTTTAGCGTTCTTTTAGTATTCATAAAGATAACATGCAAACACCACCATGCCTGAGCGACCCTGCACAATGTGTGAGAAAGGCAAATGCCCGAGTATGCATAGGCTATATGACACGGGCTAGTGTGTTAAAATTAATAAGCAATAATGTATCTTATACATTATATATATATTTGGGAGGGGTCGCTCAATTTGTGAAAAATTTGCTTTGCATGCAGATATTTGTAATCTGGGTTCAGGCTTCCTTAAAATTCCAGGCACTCAAGGCCAAAACATGAAAACAAACAGGGTTAGCCATATATAAAGAAGTCTAGTATGAATACTGTGCTATTTGTAAACGCAACTATTGGTTTTTCTGCAAACCTGTTTCTAGTTTTAATGTATAAAGATTTATTTAATGACCTATGTTGTTAATTACCTATGTTGTTAATGACCTATGTTGTTAAAGATTTATTCAATGACCTATGTTGTTAATGACCTATGTTGTTAATGCAAGTAGATTCCTAAAAACAAGATCATGTTTACTTTGTGAGAAAGGTTTTCGCCTGTGTCAGATATGATGGACACAAGGTCAAGGTCAAGGTCAGCCACGGGGCTTTCACACCATACAATATGTATTTGACAATTCTATGGCTGGTTTATTTATGTTTTCTGTTTATGTCTCACGACCTTGCTGTTAATTCTTTGTTATTGCAGGAGATCTAGCTGTAACCTTGAAGTCTAATATTATATTTTCTGCAAATGCATGTTAACTTGCACATAAGCATTTGCATCAGTTTCGTGTCAACAACTGATAGAGAAACCCCGCTCAATTTTTGTGGGTTTTCCAGGGTCATAAGTTTTTAAATCTTACATGACCTTGATTTTCGTGCTCTTGCCGTTAAATCTTCTTTCGGCCTTTTTTAACCTTTACATTGATGGTCTATTTTGCATGGATTGTGCGAGTTACGCACCAAGGACCTTGAAATCGCAACTGTAGCAAACAGCTGATTCACAAGTGGCCAAACACTTGCGCCCAGCTTGACATCCTTTTGTTAAAATATATGTTACATGGGTGCATAAAAAGTAAGATATTTCACAAAAAAAGGAAAATAAATTTCAAGTATACCTTGAGCACAAAACGAAACACTGTAGGGGGGGGAGGGCGCCTAATAATTTGGTCAAAACATATATGGTTTAACGTATTTAATTATTTTGAAACAAAAAAAGCAAAATAGAGGAAAAAACGACAAACAGAACCGATGAAAATAGCTACGGGTGTGTGGAAGTTTCCAACTGTGAAAGGTCATTTGGGGATAAATGCTGCATGGGGGGGGGGGTTGAATCATGTGCAGTATACGGGACTATAAAGAAGGAAGAAACGGCTAGATAGGAGACTTAATATATATTTATTTACTTACGCAAACATATAAAGGTACAATTAAAGGATAAATGTTTTCAATTGTTGTACAATTCTGTTAATATTACAACATACTTTGTTTAATAAAACTTGGTGTGGACACACTTTAAAGCTAAGAGAGAAATATAGGCTAGGTAGCTTAACATTTTGTAGTGCAAAACTAGCAAATACTGTTAAAATAAAATAAAGTTAACACTCTAAAAAACCTGAAATTTTTGTATTTTATTTTATGCTAATTAAGGAAACCATTCATAGATCATGAATTAATGTGCCAGTTTTTACAAATTTTACATATTTTTGAACCAGGAATTTGTTTATCAAATGTTAAAAAACCTAAGCATACGCCAGAATATGTTTAAACAATTAGATAGGGTTGGAATGTGATTAATACATAAATAAATAATCTCATCAGTCAATGGTAGCAACCATGAACTTTGTCTAACTTTGCTTTTCCATTATTTTTTTATAATTTCCAATAATTGATTCTATTAAATACGAAAAAAGCTATAATTAAAGAATCAGCATTAACCAGTTTACTGCTATCATGACAACGCACGTCGTCATGGTTTTGTGTTTGTAAAGACTTTGACATGTCAATATTCAAAAAGGAAAAACTCCGGAAATAGTTAAGATATCTTAATGCGGTTAAAACCATTAAAATCCTTATGAAAATAGCTTTCAGATAGTGTATTACCAGCGGTGACTTGGTCAAAAGTTAATTTGCTTGTCCTAACTGAATTGATATTGGTATGTTATACAAACAATTTACTAAAATACTATATTTGTCAGCGCTGCAGATTACATTTCTAGCTAATCAGTCAAAGGGTTAATAAACAAAACATACGTATACACTAAAATAATTGTTGTTTTCTAGGTTAACTATTATATATAATACTAAACTATGATTAACAATGTACAAATTTTTTAAACAGTCTCTGTTGGCCCAGCCAAGAATTTCTGTTTGACGCCATTCTTCAGTCTGTAAATATAAAATTAGACATCCGTCATAGGAAATTGGGAGGGAAGTTTTCAGTGAAAATGAATTTAAGTATACAATATCATTATTTTTTTTCTTTTCTGATTTAGGCCTAGAAAAGTGAATAAAATGAGGTAGAGTTTCGTTATTTGCGAGTCCGACAAGCTATTAAAGGGGGATAAAGTTTTAAAATTGGGGTGACTACAGCGTTCAAACCAATATATATATACAGGGCTTTATTTATTTGTTTGTTTATTTATCTATTTATTTATTTATTTATATACAGGGTAGTTTATTCAGTAAAAATGTTTTGCAATGAAGGCCTTGTAGTAACACGGCCTTTGTTCTAGAAAGGCGTTTCACTTTAAACGATGTTCAAATTCTACTTTTAATCCTAGATCAACTTAATCGGTATATGTTCAAACGATTTTTAACTTTAATCGCATTGTTTATTTAGCCTTAAACAACAAACGATTTTGAACAAGCCAAGGGCTGATTACAGAGAAACATCCCTATAATTATCTCAGTGTTGTTAGTGCAAATGAAAAAATATTCAATAAAAAATTTATTGTAATAAATCAATTTTAGAAGAATTATTGGTAAGCTTAGTAGTTGCATGAGTAGTTGTAGTAGTAGTAGTAGTTGCATGAGTAGTAGTTGTAGTAGTTGCATGAGTAGTAGTTGCATGAGTAGTAGTTGTAGTAGTTGCATGAGTAGTAGTTGCATGAGTAGTAGTTGTAGTAGTTGCATGAGTAGTAGTTGTAGTAGTTGCATGAGTAGTTGTAGTAGTAGTAGTAGTAGTTGCATGAGTAGTAGTTGTAGTAGTTGCATGAGTAGTAGTAGTAGTAGTTGAGCAGTGGTAGTAGTAGTAGTAGTAGTAGTAGTAGTGGTAAACGCATGAGTAGTGTGGTAGTAGTAGTAGTAGTAGTAGTAGTAGTAGTAGTAGTGGTAGCAGTGGTAGTAGTAGTAGTAGTAGTAGTAGTAGTAGTAGTAGTAGTAGTAGTAGTAGACGTATGAGCAGTGGTAGTAGTAGTAGTAGTAGTAGTAGTAGTAGTAGACACATGAGCAGTGGTAGTAGTAGTAGTAGTAGTAGTAGTAGTAGTAGTAGTAGTGGTAGCAGTGGTAGTAGTAGTAGTAGTAGTAGTAGACGCATGAGCAGTTGTAGTAGTAGTGGTAGCAGCAGCAGCAGTAGTAGTAGTAGTAGTAGTAGATGTAGTAGTGGTAGTAGTAGTGGTAGTAGTGGTAGTAGTAGTGGTAGAAGTAGAAGTAGAAGTAGAAGTAGTAGTAGTGGTAGAAGTAGAGGTAGAAGTAGAAGTAGTAGTAGTAGTAGTAGTAGTGGTGGTAGTAGTAGAGGTAGAAGTAGAAGTAGTTGCATGGGTAGTTGTAGTAGTAGTTGCAGTAGTAATAGTAGTTGTAGTAGTTGCATGAGTAGTTGTAGTAGTTGCATGAGTAGTTGTAGTAGTTGCATGAGTAGTTGTAGTAGTTGCATGAGTAGTTGTAGTTGTAGTTGTAATTGTATATTGAATTGATTTGGCTCAATGTACTTGCAGGGTTCATACACCTCAGCAGCTGCAGAATTCCATGACTTTTCCATGATTTTCCATGATCTACATTGGAGAATTCCATGGGTATATTACTACATCGTATTCTGACAGACAAGTACATGTAAAACAAACTGATACTGTCGCCAATAAGCCAACACAATTTTGTCCATGATACAAGAGTTACTAAGAAAAGGATTCTAAATTTTAACATTTCTTTGCATTTTGCATGACTTTTCAGAGTTACATCTCTTCTTAAAGTTCTTTTACAATTATAATATTAACGTTAGGCCTACTATAGTGGTATTCACACCCCATGTCCCTGTGTTCTTTTGGTCTAGCTTGTGTAATTTTGGAGATACTGTGCTTAAATTTAGCATTTATTGCAAACTTCCATCCCTATAATAAATCACCAAATTTTAAAACTGGCTTCAAAAGATAAAAATTTCCTCTATTCCACCTTCTTATAAAATTCATGGATTTGGACCCTATTTGTCATGCTTAATAAATATCCATGCTTTTTAAAGAAGGTTAAATAGAGGGAATTTATATCTTTTAAGACACAGTTTTGAAATTTAGTTATCTATTAGGGAGATGGAAGTTTGCAACAACTGCAAAATTTACGCACAATATCTCTAAAATTACACCAGCTTGGCCAAACAGGGCATAGACATGGGGTGTTAATACCACTGCACTATGTCTATGAGTATCAGTATGACTATTATAGAAAAAATCATTTGTTTGCTTGAGCATAAAATGCATTCCCTTTGGCAATACAAGCCTAATATTTTAGAATCTTGACTTTATGTCAGTGTTCATCTAATCTGCATCATCCTTTGGTTATAATTATATCCTTATGTAATCCACGCTGTTTACTGTGATTGTTATTGTTTACAAATTTGCTGAACACATGTCATTTCACATGTCCAAAGGCCTTGACATTGCAGTTTTGTATATCAGTGGTACTGATTGGTCAAGGCACACCAATGTCAGGAGTTAAAGGGTTCATGATTGGTTGCACTAGAGGGGTAGTGTGTATTCAATGTTATTGGCTTCATTTGCCCCGGGCTGAAACCATGGCAACCTGTCAACAACAATGTCGGACCTGTTGAATGATTTTGACTGTAGTTTCTGACTTTAGCTTGGATTATTCTGACACTTTTGTGACAGATTTATTCATAGTGGCCAGGTATTATCAGTATTCCATGATATTCCATGAAAATAGGTGCAATTCCATGATATTCCATGTCTGGAATATACTTTTCTAAATTTCATGATATTCCAGGTTTTCCATGATGCGTACGAACCCTGTACTTGACTAATTTGGGATCAAGGAATGGATTAAAGTGGGCCCACTTTACTGTAGGCCCAACAGTTTGGGAGTTGCAGTTAAATGAGGTTTTAGGTCTAAACACACACCCTCTCTGGTCTTTAGGTACCGGGTTAGCTAAATGGCATGTGCTCATTTGGTACCCCACTATCTTAACTCCACACGGACATAAAATATATGTATGTGGGGAACCCAAGGCGTCAGCACCATGTGAGTGTGTGTGTGTATTGTGCAATACTGGTTAGATAGTGGGGTGTCAAATGAGCTCATGTCATTTAGCTTACAGGGCACCTGCAGATCAGGTAGTATAAATGGAGCATAAAGTGAAGAAAGAGGACCTAGACGAATATGTCAAGTGTCTGGCTGGTAAGAGGGGGTGTCCAATGCACAGTGTCAATAGGAATAAAGCCCATTGGGATTTAATTAACCCATTTAGTCCTGGCGTCCTTTATAAAGGACGCCAACTTTAACTGCCTTCTTTTTATATAGAGAGTCATTATTTTTAAAATCATTTTATGTGACATAATCATCATTAATTAGAATATGAAAGTTAACAGGAAATTATCCTGGACTTTGACCTGTTCAACCTGCGGTGATAACTTAATTGATTGACACTGGTCAGATTTTGGTGAAATTACAAAAAACACAAGGAAGAAAATCAGAGTGAAGTATTTTTCATCTTTTCATTGTAATTTCATGCTAATACTATAAAATATTTTTCAAAATTACAAAAATAACAAATCTGTATTTTTGTTGCAACAAATAATCAATAATTCAAGTCAAAAATAAGTGTAAGGGTGCGTCCTTTTAAAAGGACGCTAGGACTGAGAGCCTACAGGTTTTTTAAAACTTCTAATTTTGAATGATATCATCTAATGTTTGTAATATGAGTAAAATTTACTTAATACAAGTATATTTCAAGTAATATTTCCATTTATATGCAGAATATTATGTGAGAGGACATTCAACTGGGGCATTAATTCACATATAAATGACATAATGTGTTTCATTTTAAGTGTCACGTTGCTCTATGGTAACTTTTTTTGACATAAAAGAAATTTATGCCGATAGTTTTTACCCCCTGTGCCTCCCCTCTGCCTGAATCTAATATTGCCTTCACTTTAGACTACTGAGTCTGCCTCTATGAACCGTTTTTCAGCGAAAATTGGCAGATTTTGATATTTTAGGCATAATTTCTATCTTAGAATTGCTAAAATGTTTAGATTTTTTCCATGTAGAAGCAAACAATATGCTTCATACATGGAACTACAGCTAACTACAACCACAAACAACATATTTGGCATTCTACATTTGAAAACTGTGGTAAAAAGTACAAGATTTATCATATTTTGGTATTAATAGTTCACGGTAGCAACCCTAAGGTCAAAGTTCACAGGGGTGAAAGCCCCTAAATGTCAAATTAAACTTTAGGGGTTTGACTCTATATCATTTATGTTAGTACCAACACTACACAGTGATTAAAATTACTATAGCTGTATAACGTGTTCTTGAAAAAAAAACACGTACCCTCTCAGTCCTAGCGTCCTTTTAAAAGGACAAGGTGATATATTGTCATAAATAATAAGTTTCTTGAAATATTTTTGAAAGTAATATGAATTTGTGTTTACTTGCCTAGAAGTTTCACATATTAAAAGATCAACACAAAAATCAATTTTAGGACTTAATGGGTTAAAGCATACAAAGGCGATAAGGAATATAGTTGTTCTCTCTGTGGCAAGAGGTCTAAGGATAGGCGCAGCAGGAATAGACATAGAAGGCAAGTCAAATGTACTGATAAATACATGAGAGCGGACCTTTTCAAGTGTGCAATGTGTCCAAAACCGTTCACAACCAGATCCAACAGAGATAGGCACCAGAGGAATCAACGCAAAAATAATAAGTCTTGATCATGGAAATATGCTAACTTAAAGCCAAGTAACAAATACTAAAGCCGGACTTGAGTATACTCAACACCAGGGTATACAAGGCTGAGAATGATTGCATAAAATAAAGTTTGTAACTTAAATCAAGTTGTTATTGTTGTGTTGTGTAACTCGAATTATGGACCAAACCAACTTGGGTGTGCCTCGTAGTAGTTGCAGTAGTTGTAGTATTAGTAGTAGTAGTATTAGTAGCAGTAGTAGTAGTATTAGTAGTAGTAGCAGTAGTAGTAGTAGTAGCAGTAGCAGTAGCAGTAGTAGTAGTAGTAGCAGTAGTAGTAGCAGCAGCAGCAGCAGTTGTAGAAGAAGATGTAGTACACGCAGTAGTAACAGTAGCAGCAGCAGCGTTGCAGTTGCTGCTACTGTTGTTACAGCAGCAACAGTAGTAAAAATAAAGGTATGCTTATAATTGAATTTAAAAACGACGACCATTACTACTGGGAATTTATAAGCAAACAGGGCCTTTTGTATCATCCAAATAACACACAATCGATCACTGTTAGTGAATTCCCTGACAGAGGTTTAAAAGTGTGCCTCTGTTTGACTAACAACAGCGTTTCTACCCACCCTCACTAACATGCAGAGCCTAAGGGCCGATTGCTCAAAGCAAGTTTAAGGCAGGTTTAAATTAGCACAGGGTTAAATACCACGGTAACGCAAAAATGGGTTGCACAAAGCAGGTTTAAAGTCGGATTTAACCCCGATGTTTCCTTTAAACTCAAGGTTAAAATATAAACCATCTCTGTTGCTCAAAAGTATTTTATCTTTAACCTCGAGGTTATAGGCCTATTTTTGTCGTATTTAAACCTGGAAATTTAGATCTGGGGGATACCAGGTTTAACTTGATTTAAACCTGTATATCATGATTGGATTGCTACAGCAGAGATGTTTTTCTATTGAATTATAAGCAGCAGCTTACTTATGTTTACTGTTGAAGGGCAGTGTCACATCTTCTTGCTGGTTTGTAGTTATCAGAATCAATATTACAAGCATAGAATGGTGTATATTTCACAATGTTTAACTGCTGAGAAACCCTTAAACTCGGGTTTAAAAGATTTAACCTTGTGTTTATAAACTAACCTGAAGGTTTGTTAAACCAGTGGTGAACTTGCTTTGTGCAAACGGGGTGTACTAAATATTTAACCTCGGGTTTGCTAAACCTCGAGGTCAGATTTAAACCAGGCAGATTTAACACTGCTTGGAGCAACCGGCCCTACAAGTTTCTAGCCTAACAGGCCTATTTCTCTGTTATGGCTCTTCTAGGACGTTGTTAGTATATTAATATAGTTTTTATACGTAGACTTAAATGTTTGAATATTCCCTTCGGATTTTATATGTCCTGTCAGGCAAGGAATTCCATAAATCAGGCGCATAATATTTCACGGAAGTTTTAAATAATTCACAACCAGGCCTTGGTGAAACTAACATTAAATTAGCAGAAGACCATCTGCTGGTATTAAAGAAGTTACGTGTTTTCGTTTTTGTGTGCTGTTAGATAATTTTAATATTACAAGGCTGGTGGAGTCGCGTTATTTCCCAGTTAGAAGGGCTATGACTTTTGGTTTGATGGTGAAACCCTGGAATATAAAGTCTAGAGGCAACTTAATGATGTTTTTCGAATAATATAATCTATACTTAATGTGAGGCTGCCTTTGTAGGGGATTCCCACGCCCGTGCATGGGGGGGGGGGGTCCTGTAGGGTACGCTATTCCCCAAAGGAGCGTCCAGGTTGATTTATAAAACTGAACTATAGGTCGGATTAGAATTCTAATCTACACTGGTTGAGATTAAAATTCTGTATGTAGGTGAACTTGTTTAGTTTAAAACTTAAACGGACCCGTTAATTTTTTTTTCAAAACTGATTATTTAAGGGTTTGCCGACTTTTTCCCTTTATATTTTCGAAAACTATTTACACTTAGAAAAATGTTCATCTAAATACTTTTACTTTATTGTGGTATGTTTGTGTCTAAAATAAGTGCGATTGCTTGGCCATGTTTTCAAATGATTCTTAAACTTAATGATATCCAAATAAAACTCTGCGGCTTTATTTATGTACAAATTTGTAATAGGCATTTTTATTTTATTGCTTTATTCTTACATATAGCACCCGTTTGTTCTATTATAAGGCAGCTCCTATGAGGCACGCAGGGAAAATAATACATGTTTGTCATTAAATTATAATTTGTTCTTTGTTATAAGGTATGTATATTGAATGAATGAATGAATGAATGAATGAATGAATCTCTAAGAAAAAGGCCTAGTAGATAGGCCTAGCTACTGCCTTGTTAGTGGTTTAAGTTGTTTTGAAAAATGATTAAAAATACCTTCTTTGTAACCCTGTTTCTGCAGAGTGATGCCTTTCTGCCGAGCCATGGAGGCCAGTAGCCTGGAGGGCCTTGCGCCTGGGGGTATGGTGTAATATGTTTCCCTGGAGAAAAAAAGAAACACACTTAACAGTGCCAGGAGCTAGGTTATACTCTGTGAACATTTTCAATGATCTATGGATTAGAAAGTATTTGTCAAAAAGCGTGCCACGATATATATATATATATATATATATATATATATATATATATATATATATTGCTTATCTCCTCCTTTACGTTTAGGATGTTTGTATTGGGCGTTCTTGTGTCCCTTATCTCCTGCTCAGAAAGCCTTCGAATTTATATAAATCTGGAATTTCCTCACAAAAAAGTTCTGGTTTTCCAGTATTTTTGTGGCTTCTTTCGTTCTGAATTCCCTCCAAAAATATATATACTGCAAATCCTGAAAATTTATGTTGAATGTTTATAAACATAATTTTCCCATATGCTTTCTAACAGAGGGGAGCGGTGACGAAAGAAGCAGTACATGGTTGACCCTTACCTCACATCCCCTGCATGTTGAGGGGACCTGCCGCTGTCGCCGCTGTCGCTGCTGTCGCCACTACTGTCACTGGAAATATCCTCGTACTGGAATGGCGACTGAAAAACAGAAAGGGGATAAGCGGCGCCAAAGGATGATGCAAATGTGGCCTAAACATTAGGCCTATTATGTACTCACCTGGTGCGACAATTGTTGGCCCTGCTGGAGCTGTGGTGCCTCCGGCACGGGCTCTTGCTCTTGCTGCGGCACGGGCTCTTGCTCTTGCTGCGGCAGGGGCTGTTGTGGCTCCAGCAGGGGCGGTTCAGTCTCGGGCCACTGCAAAACAAGATGCGGACTGGTTGGTCGGTCGGTCGGTTGGTTGGTTGGTTGGTTGGTTGGTTTGACGCTCAAATCGTGCATGCACCAGGAAAATATGGCTCAAACATTAGGCCTATTATGTACTCACCTGGTGCGAAGATGGGGTCATGAAGGGCGGCTCTGGCGTCAGGACTGGCGGCGGTGGTGACTGTTGTTGTTCTTCCTGTTGTTGTTCTTCCTGTTGTTCTTCCTGTTGTTGTTGTTGTTCTTCCTGTTGTTGTTGTTGTTGTTGTTCTTCCTGTTGTTGTTGTTGTTGTTGTTGTTCTTCCTGTTGTTGTTGTTGTTGTTGTTGTTCTTCCTGTTGTTGTTGTTGCTGTTGTTGTTCTTCCTGTTGTTGTTGCTGTTGTTGTTGTTCTTCTTGTTGTTGTTGTTGCTGTTGTTGTTCTTCCTGTTGTTGTTGTTGTTGTTGTTGTTGTTGTTGTTGTTGTTGTTGTTGTTGTTGTTGTTGTTGTTGTTGCTGCTGTTGTTCTTCTTGTTGTTGTTGTTGCTGCTGTTGTTGCTGTTGTTGCTGTAGTTGCTGCTGTAGTTGCTGCTGTTGTTGTTGTTGTTGCTGTAGTTGCTGTTGTTGTTGTTGCTGCAAAATAAAAAAACAGTGTGGCAGTCGCTTTACTCGCGCGCATTACTCGCATGCACACATGCACACACACAAATTCTACTTACTACAGCCTCGACCCTGACCAGCCCTTGCTTGGCCTGTATAAAAAGAAAAGAATTTGTACACAGGATTAAAAGTCGTGCTTAGTAGACCTGCTTAGAGAGGTTCTGCAGACACTTACCAGATAGTAATCCAGCTCCATTTGTAGGGGTCCTTTAGGGCAAAGATGGTCCTGTGCGGCCTGGCCGCAGTTGTCGCAGGCCTGAAATTAATTATACATCTTGGTCAGAAAAGCATTCACATAGTAAACTTCAACCAGAATCGAAATGTAGGCCGTACATACCCAGTGAGGCAGTTCCCTGTCCTCCAATATCCAGGCCAGCGGGTCCTGCTGCTGTTGCAGCCAAGCCCTGTGTCTGGCCTGGGCCAACATATCACAACTGTGAATAAACAGGGGCATGAAACATTTCTTGCATGATTGGAGCTGCAAAAAAAAAGAAAATTTGGTATGACAGAGCGGAATAGTAAACAGACTTTTCATAAATCGTGAAAAAACTATAGGTGTGACATTTTCAAAACATGACGAACGTTACTATTATATTCTCCTGCTAAATATTAGCAGGCTTTTAGGGAAACCATGAAATTTTAGCCTTGATATGGCTATATAAAGGTGGATGATTATAGTTTTTTTTAGCTACGCTATTTACTTTTGCTTTGGGTTACCCCTGTACGTCAATGGGGTTAACCATAAACTAATTTTTCTATTGGCTGGCGATGACATCATCTTGCCTTTTTCTGACTCACATCCGTTTTTATAAGCCAGGAGAATGAGTATTATGTGTAACATTCTTAGTTTGATATATTTTTTAATAAAATTTGTAATTAAAACATTATGTCAACATATCTTTTTGAAATCCCATGCAGCGTAGCACTGTCTTTTTTTAAAGACGTTTCTTGTTTAAACAGTCTCATTTTCAAGTTTATTAATTTATATACAGTTATAAATGCTTAGGTTTGGGTTGTGACCACCCACCACCGGCAAACCCCTTTATAGCTTCTGGGATGAACGTTTTGTTATGAGAACACAATAAGGCCTAAAAATATTGTTTATATAATAAATAGAACGCTTCACAAGCCAGCTGATAAGCGGGAGAATTATTGGTATCCCATAGTAGCCAGCTTGCCTTCATTTTGATCCTGACTTGTAGGCCCTTCATATACAGTGTGCCTGCGTGCGTAATGCAGCAAACTTAATCATAATATTTACAAAAATGTTGGATCATACTGGATTATGAAACCGGAAAACAGCAGCGGCCAGCCATAAACCTAAAAATATCTAACTTGGTGTTGAACAGTAATAATATACCTATTATATAATGATATTAAAATTCAAAACGCCCCTGTCTCAGGTTTTTAACACAGCTTGATTTGCTCAAAATTTTGAAACGTTACCCTCGTTCGTTTTAAGGGAAAAAATGTGCCAAAATAAGATAGATAAAACATTCCTTGCAAAACAACTGAGATAGGACGTTTGGGAAACGGCCCCGTATGGTGCTGCCACCTTATGAGCGCCGGGGTAAACGTTCTGGTCATTCCAGTTAGTCAACAGGTTTTTTCTTTTATGTATATTTTATCGCAAAAAGATTGCTTTTGAACTTTGCCACGGCGCCCATAAAAACTTATAGCTCGAAAGGATAAGAAAAACACACCAAAAAGAGACTGTGAGAAAAATTGATTTAGACAACAGGGGATTTGAACCTGCGCCGAAAAACGATGCGCTTCCTCGAGTCCGACGCTCTACCAACTGAGCCAAACCCGAGCTCCGTCGCCAGGCCGTATTGGAAGCATATGAGCGGGCCGCGGCCAAGAAATGTCAAAAAAAATATACAGCGGTCATTCCAAAACGCCCCTGTCTCAGGTTTTTAACACAGCTTGATTTACTCAAAATTTTGAAACGTTACCCTCGTTCGTTTTAAGGGAAAAAATGTGCCAAAATAAGATAGATAAAACATTCCTTGCAAAACAACTGAAGATAGGACGTTTGGGAAACGGCCCCGTATGGTGCTGCCACCTTATGAGCGCCGGGGTAAACGTTGCATTCATGGCCTATATAGTTAATCTGTTAACTCTAACAGTAATCAGATATGAATATTATAAAGATATAATGACTATTATAATATATGAATATTACCAAACGATAGCAATAATTAACTGGAGACCCATCCGTAGATGGGAATAGGCGCCTTGGGGCCTTATACTAATTAATATCTGTAAGTATGAATATGTCTGTATCAGTCAGCCTTTCTGAGATATATACTGTGTGGTGCTGTCAAATTTATCTTAGATTCGCCTTGTGCCATGCACCCCTTGTGACCTTCAAGGTGACTGTAATGGTGCCAAATGAAAGGATATAATTATAAACTGGTTCCTATTTACCAACAATTCTAATGGGTAGGCCTATCTGGCACCGTTACTTAATACAGACATAACCTTTTTTGTTACCATGGTAACACTTTTTAAAGACTTTTTCACCAAATCTATCATTGTAAGCTTAAACAGTATCGCTTTTAAATATTTCATCATTAGAAATGGCGTCAGGGATGGTTTTAGTTTTTACTCCAGGTCTTGGACTGAAAAAAATAAATGGGTTATTATAGAAGTGTTTCTTAAAAATCGCGCGTTTGACGTCACATAACCGGAAATGCGTCGCATTACACAGTTTTTGTCATTAAATTGGTCTTAATCAGAAGTCTTTAGCTCAAAAATTGACCTGAATATATGCGTTTTTAATAAAACTGACCTTACATGACCTATTGTGACCTTCAAGGCCACCGCATGCCACAATAGGTCACGTTGCCAAATGAAAGGCTATAATGTGAGTTCTTGTCTATGAATAATTGTAACCATACTATAGGCCTGCCTGGCACAGTCTCTGAGATACAGCATGTCACTATTTTTGTAACCACTGTAATCGTTTTTAAATAATTCTTTTTCAGCCTATTTCTAAACAAAAGTATCCTCAGTTTAGTACTTTAGCCGTTAGAGACGGCCTCGAGGATGAGTTCAGTTTTTACTTGACGTCTTTAACGCAAAAAGTGAACGAGATATCTTATTTTAATGAAAACAGCTAATTAGCCTAATTAGCTTAGTAGCGTGGACTCATAACCTACAAAATCAATCGGCGTCTTCCGTCATACATAGCTAGTTTAGCCACAAACATAACCCATTACCCCAGAGTCACTGAAGGCGCCTTTAAAATGTCAAGTTATTATTAAATTCGTGGATTTTTTACCTGGGTTGACTTAGGTTAACTAGACATTTTAGTTTTTAGTTTTTGGAATCAGTATAATGTTATAGTGTCAGATTAAACTAACTTTTATTGCGACCTAAACCTGAAGGTTTAGTCTTCATGAAAGTATAGGTATAAATTTCAAGGTCACAAGATGATCTCGCCCACATAGGCAGGCCTATACATTGTAGGCCAATATGTATATAAATATGTACCATGAAAAAAGAAATATGATGATTTTTCACTGAAATTGGTCCCAAGGGGCAGTTTTAGTCTGACCCTTAAAAAAGTCTAAACATTTGAAACATTTTTACACTAAAATTGCCTCCTCTGTTCTCCCATTCGGTCTCTAACACTTTTATAGGGCACTTCTAGGACGATTTTAGTGCTAAAACAGTTTCCGTTCTGTCACCCTGCTTTTCTTCTGTAGTGTGCATGCAGTGAAAAGCCCGATGTAGCCCAGTTTATAACATTAAAATGCATACAATTGGCCATTTTAGCGTCGTTTGGAGTAGCCTAAAATATTTTTCCTTGTACCAAAGGGTCAAATCATTATTTTTGGCTGAAGCACTGTTGCAGTATAGCACCACCCTGCATGTGAAAAAAGGTTCTACATGGTGGACAAAAGTATTGCCATAACTTGTTAATTTCATTTTATTTAGAGCAGTTTTGAAAAATTTATGAGGATAATAAATAAATGAAACCTACCTTAAACGTATTCATGTTTGGATACTTCCTGTCTGTTGTTTTGTGCTGCTTGCTGTGAGTTTGCTCTGGCCACCGCCAAGCAGCATTTTTTATATCGTGCGCTGGGGCCCGCCCCTTAACACAATGGCCAGACCATAGGCATGTTTAGGCAGAGTGGCAATATGTGCATACATTAATAATTAGTGTGACGCCATGCACGTGGAAAACAGGGGATTTACACTGTAAAAATGGACGTTTAACAGTAATTGTCCCACAGACAAGCACGAGTTTTAGTTACGTTATGGCGTTTTCTATTAAACCAGTGACATTTAAAAGTAAACGCTAATTTAAACGCCTGATATTCAATTTTCAAACATTACTAATGCACGCCTGTTTGATCTAAAACACCTCTATAACGCCCGTTTTAAACATCCGATTAACTTGTTTACTGGTCACACTTGAGTTGTAGTCACCAAAACGCATTTCTATATCTTGAGGTGTTTAGTGTGATGTTTAATTCAACACATACTGTGATTAATTTTTAAGCACCCGTTTTAATTGAGGAGAAGTTTTCCAAAATCCCTGTTATTGACAAATTTATCAAAATTCATTCCTTTCTCTAATACCAATTATGAGTTTCAAACCCCTGCTATTTAACATCATTGTGGAAATGTTTTCTTGGCCGTGTAAAGGGCCTTATATATGAGTTTAGGAAATTTACTGTTTAATTTTCAAAATAATCATTTCCTAATCTCTGTCCATGGTCTTTGTATATTACAAATAACCCACTGAATCAGGTTGTCATAAAATGAATATAATTGACCTGTGTACAATTATTCTGCTAATTGTTTTGAAAATATTATTGAGCAAGGGTTTGTAAAAGCTTAGAAATTTAAATAGCAGCTAGGGTTTTGGGAAAGATTTCAAATTTCAATTGAATGTAACTCTAAAAATATTTGGAATAAACAGCCTGCTCATGCAGGAGATACTGCAAAACGCATTAGGCCTATTTTATTTTTCAAAAACAATTTTAAAACAAAATATAATTAAACCCGTTTTTTAAAACTTAAAAAAAAGTAAAATAGCAGGGTTTTAGGAAAAGTTCTCCTCAATTATTTTCTACTATGTAGAATGTAAAACGTTTGCGTTTAAGAATGCTACAATATGGGTTAGCTCCTCCAAAAAGTGAGCCGGCAGAGTACTTAGGTTATCACTGAAAATTTTTGCTAAAGCACTGATTATTAGCAAAAATGGTATGACTAATACAAACCTATTCAAACCACTGTTTGGTAATTTGTATAAGAAGTGTTTATGAAAAGTATTTAATGTGTCTTAATATTTGATACATATATGTATAGAAATAGCATGTCGACCATTATCATCCTCTTTAGATCTGATTACATTTTATTGGTGCAAGTTGGGTGTTCCTTGAAATCTAACATTTTTTAATGTTTATTAGGTTATTTGGTTTGTATTTACCGTTTGCGTATACGTAGGCACGTTCATAAACTAGCATTAGTACTGTCCTCCACTGTAGATTGGAGGCCTGGTTGGTGCTGACATCTATTTTTTTGTAAACTAATTTAGATAAGATGTACTTCATTTATATACAAATGCATAAAATGAATAAATAGGGCCTAGGCCTAAGGAGAAATATATAGGAGAAATTATCTATAGTCTGAGAGGCTATAATAGTGATTATTTTCTGGTATCAGCGTTAGAAGTGAACCTGCTACTGAGAGTTTTAAAACATGTCAAAATATAAAACGTTAGCTTATACCTTTGTGAACATTTTCCTAGACAGCTTGCAAAATATATATATGCCATGCATTCAGTAAAAGACAACTATAATTATAATGTATACAAATTGATTAATTGCTGAGTATAGCTCGAGGCATTGCTGTATATTAGGGCTACCATACGTCCGTATTTTCCCGGACATGTCTTCTTTTTCGGACCCGCAATATCCGTCCGGGCGGCATTTGTAAATCACATCAAATCCATAAATTATCGTTAAATGTCAAACAGACAGGGCCCTGTTGTATAAAGATTTGTAGCGTAGGGTGCCGTAACTGGTGAGTTACGCCCTTTTATAAAACGCACTTTATTTCTATAAAACAGACTTAATTGCACCAAAACTACACGTAAATATGGTCGATTGCCTATCCATATTTGTTAAATAGGTCATATCTTCAAAGGAATGACAGGGATGCCGCAAATTTAGCCGCAAACTACTTTATAAACTCTAAATCACACGTAGGTTTATAGAGTATATGTATAAATTCTTCCATACCAAGAAGCATGTTTAATGCAAGCAATAATTAACACATAATCTTATTATAATAACATTATCTCTACTTACAATCAGAAAAAGTATTTCATTAAAAATATAAATTTTAGTTATAAGGCCTATATTTTAAGATGATTACGAAATTGTAACACGTTGTATTTAACTTTGATCTTGACCTCTAAGGACACACATAGTTTGCTATTATAAAGCCATGAGAAGGGAAATAATATATAATTTTAATTACATTGTAGTTTGAAGATTCGCCCTTGTAATAACGAGATATTGAATTTTTCATGCAATATTCTTAACTTTTATATTGGAACCAAATTATTCCTTCGGGCTCTCATTTAAAGAAGCAAACAAATTAGTAAACTAAGCTTATAAAATTATTTATAGGCCTAATATTATAATCTAGCATCTTATTTTAAGGAAACATACTGATTTAGGTATGCGATCTTATAAATATGTGTAGTGCATGATTTTTAAATGAATCTTAAGCAATATAATCATGTAAAATGTTTATTTTTATAAGAGAATTAATGCAAAAGAAGGGCTTACGCATAGTTTTCTACCAGCGTCTGTTTCTACGCCACCCTTTTTTTTTGGTGTAAAGTTTTGACTAAGTTTTTGGTGCAAAACGTTTATAAAACGCACCTAAGTCTACCGTCAGTTTCTACCTGTAGTTTACGTCCATTTTAGGCACTTATGCCCCTTTATAAAATAGATATGGGAACGTCGGTCATGTCAGTCTAGCGCGTGAAACTGTGAAATGGGAGATACATTGTCCATGTGGTCATGTAGGCCTAGGCTCTTTAATTCATGTATTTACGGGCTGTTGATTTTAGTCGGCCTATATTATGATGGGGGACTACTGGTTCCTGGTATGTGTCCAACGCCATTTTGCCCTAGCACCTATATATTGTATATGTGAAAAACTAACTTTTTTATATTTGTCACTACAATTAACATCTATCTATCTATATCTAAATAACAACACCACGGAGGATAACTGTAATCTATACCGTATTTATTGAATAAACAATTCAGCTAACTATTAGTTATAAATATTTAATTTTCAATTAAAATATGCATCATTTGTTCATTTATATTCGTTGACACCCACAACCAGCCGCTGCTCAAGTGATCAAGCGTGGCTGGAGCTAATTACTTCCTGGTTATTTCTAAAATATAGTAATTTCTGTATCTCAAATTGCTGTTTTATTTTCAGGGGTTTTGTGCTGTTATATATGATCCATCAGTCTTGTATATATCGTTTATAATCATGTTAGTATAGGCCTATGATAAACGGTAGTAAGCGTATCAAAATTTACCATTATTATAGGTTCTCCAGTTCCTAAAAATGCAGGCATTATGATAAACCCAGAATTACATGACCTGCATGGAATTTACTTAAATATAGGATTTACGCATAAAAAAGTAAAATTCTGTCATATGCTGAATTGCTCAATATTAAAAATAAATTCAATCTAACCCAGAGAAACAAATTTTAAATCAATATTAAATATAGTAGGCCTAAGAATTTAATTTTTCTAGATTATGTTAACTCCTCAATTTGTGTAGTTTTCTGTAGAATGGTCGTTTAACTCTTTCACTACGACGTCAATTAAATAATGCTCCATCATGCTATACTGAGCATTATAAAATATGACGCCTTTTTAGCGTCTGGAGATGTCTGGAGGAACCAAAATTTTAATAAATAGGCCTATATAGAAACAGATCTAGCTAAACCATTTAGTTACTGGAAACGGTGGAACCAGTTGAAATTAACTACATTTTGTTCAAAAGTTACATCAGCTTATTACAATCAAAGTAATGGACATTTTCTTTAAATACTTTCTGGTAATTTATATTTTTTTCTAGTGTTCCTTCTTCTGTTTTACAGGTCTATTATCTTTTATAGGTCTAATATTGGGTCTGTTATAAAGTAGGCTTAACGTTATTAAGATGTACGCCTAAATAAGCTTGGATTTATGCTTATAACATTACTGAACAGCTTCATTAAATTGGAATTTATCTCAGTGACTCTTTTTTGTCAGGAATAGACGTATTTTCAAACTAAATACCTAGATATAACTAGAATAAAGAATGACTTTCAGGTTTTCAAGATATTTGCAAACGATCGCATGCTTTATTACCATTTTCTATCTAAATTCAGAAATTAAAGTCATATTTTTAAACTGAAATCGTAATGACGTCAGAAGGTGGAATGTGTTACTATAGCAACGCAAAAACGTCAAAGTGTTAAGGTATTGTAACCATAAGATCCCCTGAGTAGAGGGGAACGCTAGTTAACAGAGAGTCTTGATTCCTAGTTACTTACTGAAGTTAGGCTAGGCCTATGTCATAATCTGTCAAAAATGTCTAGGCCTAAACCGAAACCTACATGGAAATGAATTAATTTAGCCTGAACCTTAATGTTTGCTACATGAAATTCTATAACGGAAAAACGTCCAAAGCATAGTGATTCTGTTTGCGTGATATGATGTCCACGATCGTTATTTAATAAAAGATGCAACAAACTGTAAAATTTTATCATTAGAGATGCCAAAACGGAAGCCTAAAGCGACCCCCCCCGGCCCAGGGGGATCCGTACCTAAGCTGGTTGCCATGACCCCCCCCCGCCCAGGGGGGTCTCGTATTGAAGGAGTTAATACTTTGATATATGGATAGTTTGGTTACACCATGCATTTGCTGCCCGATGTGGTACTCTTACAGCAAACATAATCATTAAATATGACGCTGTTTAGTTTCTATAATAATGAAATATTTGGATAAGATCAGTGGTGTTTTTTAAACGTTTGTGGTAGACAAGACTTTTTTATTACAAGAAAAGCTGATGTGATTAACTATATAACATTTAATGTTTCCAGGGATCCAAAGACCAAATTTAGCAAGAAGTTGATCATTACACTTTTCTTTATATAAATCTAGTTTAGCCTACAGTGGATCCACTCTTTGGAACTCTCTACCTCTTACTATCCGTGGGTCAAGCTCTATTTTTTCATTTAAATTTTTGGTAAGAAATTATCTAACATCAACCAATGTAAGATAATTATTAGGCTTACCTCATTTGTTTTCTACATTTATGTTTTATTAATATTATTTACTTGTTTATTTATAAATCAGGGCTACAATGTAAAACAGTATTAAGTTACTGATTGTACTACTCTGTTTAAATAAATTTATTATTATTATTATTATTATTATTATTACACTATTGCTTGCCATTGAATGCCAACACATACGGTATATGCGTATATACCAGCATAACCTAGCAATAATTACTTTATGGTGGTCAAATACCGATTGCTGCATGAATTGTATTTACCTTTAATTTAGGTAATTACAATTTTCTTCGTTGAGCCACCCATAAAAATTATCTTTACGAGTGCCTTTATGTCTAATGCTGAACAGCTGCCCTCCCTATCTGTAATCTTAACTGGCCCCTTGACTGTACATCTATCAAGTTTATCCCTCTAATCTGAACAGACCACCCTGCCACGGGCGTATCTTACATGCATGGTATATACATCTAATGGGTCATGTATATACTGTTTGGTCATTAATCAAACCTTAAGATCCTGTTGTTGTATGTAAAGTCAATAAAATAAATGTAAAAGTATTGTGGTGAATAAAATAATATTTCAGGGACAACAATTAAAAAGTATTCCCAATATATTCTGGGTTTATTATTTTGTGATCTACATTGTCGGTTCTGTCTTGGACATAAATGTTATTTTTCGATTTTCTTACGTGTATATAGTTGCTCTTACCTTTAAGTTAGATCATACACACAAGCAGAAGATGTATTATCTAATGAGAATAGTCTTATTAATATATAACACTGTCAAACGTTATAAACCTACTAACGGCCACACTGTGTATTGCATAAAATAACATAAATCGCCTCAGCATCCTTATGACCAGTACATGCAGGGTATCATATACAGGGTGAATGTAACCCTATAATACAGAGCATCTGCTGGTTTTCATAATAAGCCATCCCCATGTTAATAATACTACATGTGTTGCATTTATTGTTATTTTTTACATAAAATCCTTCTATTTTAAGAAGTATTTCCTGTTTTTCCACGGGCCCATACCTGCAGTGTAACAAAAGTAAAATAACTTGCTTCAACAAACACCACACAGGAAAGAACGTTTCCTCCCAAAAATACTACAAATAATAGCGCCTTGTCAAAGTGGGGGAACTATGACAGTCCGTTTTTCGTGATTAATATGTTGTTATTGAAAACGATTCTGCAAAATGTCAACTTTTCATTTCAGGTGGCAATATAAACGGCAATTTGTGATATACTTTGGCAGGGGAATAGGGAAGCGGACGAAGCCAATATGTAAAAACTGCAAAACAGAAATTTTACATAGGCGTGTCCAGGGGGGGGGGGTCAGGGGGTCCTGACCCAGCCCTTTTCCTGGACCCCCCCCTTTTCATCTGTGACCCCCCCTCCAACCCAACCCGATCTCAGACAAATGTAATGTAAATTGTTTCTTAATTGTTAAATATGCAGTTTAGGACAGCATTTCACTGATATTAAAGGTTCAAAGTACATGTTAGTTCATTCTTTAGCATCTAAATATGCAAGATTTGTCGTCCTAGTGAGACAAATGTACTGGACCCCCCCCTTCAGACCATTGGACCCCCCCCTTTCAAAATCTGATGACCTTTTTTTAGGGAACCAAGAGATATTGGACCCCCCCTTTCAAAAATCCTGTACACGCCCCTGTTTTATATCCAGGAATTTCAGATTTATTAAACAATGTGAAAAATTAAACAAGGAGAAATTTTTAGGGTTTAAGGTCGGAATAGGCTATATATATGGAGAGGGGGGGGGGGCATGGCAGAGAGATCTAAGACGTGCAAAATGCGTGGATCCAGGAGAAAATTTCCCGGTTTACAGTAGTACTATATTTGGAGGTTGAGCCTTTCCAAAGTTTTCAATATTAGACACGTATTCTCGAAAGGTGTTTAAGCCCTATTTATGAATAAATAGTGTTTATGTCCCTGCATAAATTGTAAACTGCATGTGTTTATATCTGTAAACAGTGTATAAAATACCTTAAACATAGACTTATTCTAGCCATTCCAGTGGGGGGGGGGGGGGGGTAGTTTAAGGGCTGTTTAGTGAGGCAATATCCATTTCCGATTCATTGAAATGTCAGTATTCTCAGTATCAATGAAACAAATATAAACAAAACTGTTGTTCCAATTTAACAATCTATCAAATGCATTCCTGAAAATCATAGGAAATGTGTGTATTCTCTGAAATCAAGGGTGTATTTACTGAATTGAAAATCCCTATATATGTTTTCGAAAGTTGTTCTTACTTAAAGTTATTCTTACTTGGCCTTTATAGTTAGCCGATATTAAGCCTACACAGACAATTTTTTTTCTGATTTAGTTCGAATCATATCACACAAACGAACTAATTTGGTTCGCTTAGAGGGTTAATCCAAATCTGTACTATAGGACACATGTTATGACATGCTTAGAAACTACAGACTTTTATTGGAAAATTTACATATCTGTAGCTCATAGTGGTTTACGGTACTATATTTATTGAAAGTTGTTTTTCACAAATTATGACCAAGTGCAGAGTTTTACTGAAATATTCACTTATTTGGCACATGCCCATTACCGACAGGCCAATTTAAATCCAGGATTTAGTTCGGGAACAAAGCACGTTTAAACACAGGGGCATCCACGAACTATATTGGTCCTATGCACATGGAAAACTCATCAATTTTAGCCTCTTGGTGTTAAAAACAAAATAAAATTTGATCCTAACCAAATAAATTTAGTTGGAACTAAATGTTTTCAGTGTAAATGGGGCTTAATATGATAATATCAGATGTCAGTCCTTTCGCCCTTTATATTTTGATTGAGAATTTTGAGATCTCACATCTTTGGAGAACTTATTTCCTTAACAAGAATCATTTTGTTTGGGTAATAAAAGTTAATATAAATTAAAACACTTTGGTTCATAACAGACTGTTGCACTAATGGTTGTGGACTAATAAGAGAGACCAGGACAATTTACAGCTTTATCATCAGATGAAACTAGATTAAAAGTGAACAATATATTATTATTTTTATGTCTTAGATAAAAAATTATGTGATCCATGATTATTGACACCGAGCCTGAAAGTAAATTAATCATCCAACACTATAAGATTAACCGGTGATAGAATGACCTGTGGACGAGATAGGATTAACAGAATGTAAACAATCTGCAGCTGTCAGAAACGTATGTGCTCTGTTAGCTTCACAGGAACGTCCGCTAGGGTCATTATTTCACAGATTTAACCATACTGTTGACGGGATTATAAATGATGATGATGGTCCTGACACCAGGAACACTGGTCACAAACACACACCTGTTTTAGTAAACAAATTAATGTAATATATACTGCTGAAACAAAGAACAATAACTATTAGAATTAAACAGAAAAGGATACTAATAATAATTTGTATTTGAATAAGCAAGCCACAAAATAAAAACAATGAACAAGTAAATATAGGTCTAACCAATAACAATGCGACCCTTCATAACATACACAGAGTTAACCACATTTCAGACTGACTATTTTAGTAGGTTTAGTTAAATATATGGCCGATTATTCAGTCGCATTGATATGAAATACAGGCTGTGACAAATTTAAAAAAACTTTTCTAAACTTCTGGTTCAAACATGTGCATATTTCTTTAAACTCGCCAATCTCATGATTCCTGGCTTTAACACTACACCCCCCCCCCTTCTCAATATTTTATAATATTTATTAATACTGTGTGTAGGTAAGGTGCTTAACTTTACCTAGTACCATGGGTATAACATGTACACTTAGTAGTAGCAGTAAACTCGTAGTGAGAGAACTTTTATTTATGAAATACCAGAAAGTAGAAGATATTAACGCAATTTTAAATATTGCCACACTTGGGTATTCACAAAATGTAGGCAAAAAGTCGGTAGGATCGCTGCATGGACACCTATCTATAAAGTGCAAGAAAAGAGAAACGATCCTGTGATTTCAAATAATGTAAAAGATGTTAAAATTAAGAATATTGTCATGATAGCTCAGTTCTGAAAAGAAACGAGTCTTAACCATGTTGTTCTTGAAACTATTTTCCAGTAAGAGAGGGGAAAATATATACATGTACTACGATCCTCTAGCTGCAGATTCTAACCTATTGGTTACTTGAACGAATGGTCGGACCTTGTTGGATCGCCTGAAATGAAAAGTTGACATTTTGCAAAATCTTTTTCAATAACAACATATTAATATGATCCGAAAAACTGGCTGTTTTTACATATATTGGCTTCTTCCGTCCCTGCTCCCCTGTGAAAGTATATCACGAATTGTTGATATATATATGAATTAAAGGAGTACATACGCGTTGCACGGCAGGCAGTCTCAAGCACAGCCTAATTACAGGACCGTCCTTGTTTACTGGGCGCTCTGACGGTCGTTTTCACAAAATAATAACCCACCATTTATAATGAACACCTAATATTTTCAAAGAATATATGGAGAAACTTTTAGTTTCAGGGAATTGTTTCGAAAAATCTACCTAATATCTACCTGTAAAGATATTAGAAAACTCTTGAATTATTATTATTTCCAGGCAGGTCACTGGGCCCCAGGTACAGCAGGATAGGAATTTAATAATCCTTTCTTGGTTAATTTACCTTGTATACAATGCCATTGGCCTATTAAAAATTTCTCCACCATTATGCTTTTACATTTTTCTTTTTCTGGAAAGCAGCAAGTTTTATTCTACAAAAAATAAATGGCAATAATTACTTTGTTTTCGGTATGCAGGCATATCCCTTAGCCCGCCCACCAGCTTTCAATCAATGGTAAATATTCCTGTGGGTTCAACCAATCAGAGCTTCCTTAGGCCGGAGGTAAGCCTGCAGACAGCATATAAACGCGCTGGCAAGCAGGCCCAACCATATTGAGTCAAAGTGACAAGCATGACTCCCTATTGGATTTTCGTATTGACCTACCCGGGATCAGAGGAGCAGGCCTCCAGGGCCTGGGTGGGGCTGCCGGAAGCGCAGCGTCTGACCTTCCGCCACGCTTCAGCAGAGAAGAAGAGGTCCGGGAGGATAAGCCCCTGGCTCTGGGGGCTGTGCAGGGCTGCCTGCAAGGAAATCAGACAAGCAGCCCTGCAGTAATCGGCTCCATGCCGATTACGAAAAAAACGGCCTTTTATACCATCATAAGGCCAACACATTTTCACGATCAAACGTTCCTTGAATCCTTTAAGTGCGTTTGTTGTTTGGTTGTTTGCTTGTTTGGTTGGTTGTTTGTTTGTTTTTTTTGGTTTGTTTTTCGGTTTTTTATGTTTGTTTGGTTTCCGTCAGTCAGTCAGTCAGTCAGTCAATCGGTCTATTGATGTGCGTGCCTGTGTGCGTGTGTGCCCGTTTCACACACACACACACACACACACACAGAGAGAGAGAGAGAGAGAGAGAGAGAGAGAGAGAGAGAGAGAAAGGGGGGGGGGGCGGGCTATTACTTTGGTCGAGAATTGTACTGAAGAAGCTGTATACAATGACGGTTCTAGAGAATGCTTCAACACAAACGAATTTGGGAACATGGTCAATACCGTGGCAGCCGATGATTACTTCCACAAACAGAATGCTTTCAAGAAAGTATTCAAATTTTGAATTCATTAATTGGAATTTTTCATAATCTATGTGAATTAGATGCATTGAAATAATTATATTCCAAAATGCTAAAATTGCTAAAATTGCTGAAAGATATACTCTTTCAATAACAGTATAATTTGCATCTGTGAGAAATTAAAAATCTTGTAACATCTCAGCTTGTAGCATCTTGTGAGACCCGATCCATGTAGCTCTAGTTACTTATTATTCTGTCCATTTGACTATTTTTGAATGCATTATTTTTAATTCGGAATCAATACCGCGTATCTCAATCTTGTTTGCTGTATACTGTATTATTATTTCTGGTTGTCTGTATGTATTTTGCGTGTACGTTTACCCTACCAGTCATATTGTAGTAAGAGTGCTATATAAACGCTAAGTTATTGTTATTATTATTATTATTATTATTATTGTGTCCATAAAGTTTCATGTTTGTTTGCTTTCCTGCTGTGCCACATTTCCTGAGCGCCCAAGCTCCAAAAAACAATAACTTCTCTGTACATTAAAAACATTTTGTTTATGCTGAATTTGAACTTCCTAGCACAGACCCCATAATATATCATGGTTGAAACGCCTCTAACGGTTCCTAAGTTCGTCCAAGCGTGAGGATGCCAATAAATCTTGTATTTTATCATCATTATTAGCAGCACATAAGCTTAAGAAAGCTTCATAGGCCTTATGTTGTTACTCTATCTATAGTAAGGGTACAGCGTAAGCATCGTCTCGTATGGTACTTTGAAAGGGCGGCACCAGAGGTCACCACCAAACAACAGAGGCCAGTGTCACGACAAATAATGCCACTGCAACAAATTGTGTGTCATTAAATGATCTTAGAGGTATCCACAGAATAAAATTGATTCCTAACCCTAACCTACTTAGAAGAATATATCTGTCACGGGTATTAATGACATAAAAAATTCGAATTATGGCATAACCCTAACCTACTTAGAAGAATATATTATGATGCAAGAGTATACCTTAAAGTTCTGTATATCACACTATTTGTTTGTCGCATTTTTTGTTCTCACACCTGCCCTGTCTGTTGAAAGCATTACTAATGTTGCCTGCATGTAAGCTACCTACCTAACACTGCCAGTCAAATGTCAGGTAAGCTATTTGTCATAGATAGCCAAATGGGAGACAAATTAAAGGGAGGCAGGGGACCAAGGGGTCGCCAAGTGCACAATGACGCCATCATCACGTGTGGGGGTTCCCACCAGGTGTCTGACTGGGGTGTCTTTACCTACATACACAACATAAGACAGTGGATGGATGACATAATTATTTAATTAAAGGCCAAAGCTCCTGTACAAGTAACTTAAAAAATTAACATCTGCACGACAACGACCCAGATAATATACACGTAGCCCAATATATTTACATTAATGATAAGTAGTCCAATATATATGATAATGAGTGTACTTTAAACTAATTAATTCTTTTTACAATAAGTATGGTCAGCCAGAGCAGGGTGTTGGATAAGAGGTTTGTCTTTAAGATAATCATCCATGCGGTACCCTGTTGTGACACCTGCATGACGCATTGCTTTTTATGTACAATTTTGAGGCCCTTCATCAGTGTAGATCATCAGTGTCCTCAAAACGCAAAAGCACTCGTACAAAACATATTTTCCCCCAGACGATAAACAGGAATTAGACTGTGTATGAAAATAAATTATATATAAGAATTTCATCTAAACTTAACCATTTTACTTCTTGCTATGGGCTAAATGAATGAATAAATGAATGAATGAATGAATGGTTTCAAATCATGGGTGGGGGGGGGGGCTTACCAAATAATCAGCTTTGTCTGGATACGGATACTAAAAGGGTATCCATAGAATAATGTTTAATGTAATTTTAATGTAGAATGAGCTGAGAAAGGCGAATTTAAAGAATGTTTATGCCTTACATGGCGACAAATGTTCGTAATATATCGAGGGCATGCTGATAATGCCATTAGAACCACCACTAGTACAAGTGTAAGCCAAACTCTGTTCTTTATAATGTATAATCTGTAAGTGTAGCAAACTAAATAAAGTATTATGGCAAAGGTTTTGTCGGTTTCATTTTGAGATATTAAAACAAATTTTAATAAACAAATATTGTTTAACGTGTAAAAACTGTTATAGACTTCTTTAAAATATTGTTAAACGACCAATTATTGAAGCCACGCAAGAGAGTGTATAAGTAAGTGGATGTATTCATATTATTTTATTATGATAATCGTATTCTGTAAAAATTCTCATTAAAATGTGAACATGTCTAAAATGTGTAGGCGTCAATATATATATAATAATGAAATTGATAAATCCAAACTAACTATGTATATACACATGAAAAGTACATATAAAATAAAAGCAGGTCACAGAAACTGTTATTCCACTAAATTCTTTTGACCCCCTCTGTTATGACTAACTTTATTTAACATTGTCTTAACAATAAGAGCGTTTTGATTCCTGTCGTTTACAGTTACCATTGTCTGGTATTGCAACAGACACACACGTTTCATAGATCTGTGACACCGTTGCTTGGACAGCTAAACATTGACATTTAAAGGCTTGAAATTTATAGAACACTAACAATTAATTCATGAACCTGTTGGAACAAGTATTTTAATCTTCTCAGTGAAATGACAGCTCTTGGTATTTTCTATGCGCGGGGTTCATTGGGACATGCCATTTTGGGGGTGTTTAGTCTAAATGTCTTCCTGTATTTTCTGAAAGAATAAAGTTTCTTTCAGACTTTATATTGTAAAGTTATATTACATTTGATGGCAGTTTTTTTATTGAATATAAGATTTTTTACATATTTCCTTTAAATAATATATTGTGAATGTTTAAACCTGTGGGAGGTGAAATACGCATACTTTTTTGACAATATTTCGGTTTTGAGTAAGCAGGTATGTTCAAAACTGATAATAGTTTTCATGCCTGCATGGTTATTATGCTGAGAGGTACATATATAGGAAGCTCAACTTGGAGGGGGGGGCGCCACATGAGAGCTCTATATCACGGGCTTTGAAACAAGCTAGGAAGTTAAAATTGCACAGGCTTCTTCCTCTTTAAAAAACATTAACAAAAATTATCAATATTATGGGGCTCCAGTGATTTTTTGATTGAGGGGCCCATACCTTGGCCTCGGAACGTTGTAGGAAGAAAAAAATTTAGTATATGTTTTTCTTCAGACACTACTATACATAAATTATAAAGGGTGAAGTAATTTTTATATGTGTTATCGTGCCTGTGTGATTTTGTTGCGTGTAGTCCCAAAATGTACGGGGATCCATATCCTATAGACGATTTCTCATAGATTTCCACAGATAAAGGTTCTGTATCTCACCCTTAACTCCGTCTGGGCAGTTGAAACCACAAAGTTTGTTCATTGGACAAATAAACTTTAAAAAAGAAAAATGTGTAAAAAAAATATGAAAATGTATAGCCCCCGCATGCAGTTTCGGTGCAAAAAGGTAACCTCAAGTATAGGGGTTGTTCTTAAAAACCTTTCTAGCTTTTTTTAATGCCCTTTAAGGTGCCAGTTGCACGGGATTTTTTTTATTTTTTGGACCCGGGTGATCAAGGTCGCATTAATTTTTGTGTCCTTATTCTCCAAACATCCCTGAATGTGTTTACGTAATTATCACAGTCTGTCTTGTACAGGAATGTCCGTCCGTCTACAGCTGCATGTCTCTCAACCTTGTCAACGGGTTCTGTGGGTTACAGACGTACACGCAGGCTGTTAACGGGCCTGTCATGGCTGTCAGCCGGGGTAGACGACAGTTCCGTTTGAGTCCGTCACTGACCACTGGCAGCACTAATTTGTGTTGACAATAAGAATGACCTTACACATCACTTGTTCCGCGTTGTAACCCCTTTGGTGACAGAATGCTTTCAACGTTTTCCCCGGGGCCTGGTATTCCCAGGCAAGCCCCTGAGAAAGCCCAAAACAGAGTTCAAATATCGGTTATACTGTCAAACAGAAAACATGCATTTATTGGAATTGTTTGCCTTTTTGTGTTTTATTAGTTCTGTAGAAAATCTGAACTGCACCCACGGGTGTTTTTGCGTACAGACATACGCCAGGTGCCCAGACCTGGCGAGCGCTACAAAACTGTCCCAAATAGTGAAATCTACCATTGCACATCTAACTTTAAACAGGTTTCAGTTCAGGGACATCGAACTGGAAGGATTTACAGGACTCCGTTCCTTCCAGGGCCGGAAGGTGGTGCGGAAAGAGGGGGTGCTAGCCTGCCCTGTGATCCAAGTCAACGCCCAGGGCAGGGTCAGCTGCCCACAGGGACCCGGGTAAGTTTTTCAAGCAGGCCGGCCGGCAGGCAGGCAATTATGTATATTATGGGGTTTGTTTTATTTTGTGTATTTTATTTCAAGATTTTGATAATACGGGCTGGGAGTCCCTCGATAACATGGGTGGTAGCGCCTGTGCCAGCAGCAGCAGGAATCCTTTGATGTTGATGCCCGACTATATATGCCTCTCTTTATTACACAATATAAGGGTTTTACATAGAACCATGCACTCTTATGGCAAATTGCTCTGGCTAAGAAGTTTAGGCTATGCCTATATTATTATACCCCTAACCATTCAGGGCACTTAAAAGACCCGTTATAAGTTTTAGGCTATAAAAATTTGTTATCTCCAAATGTGATTAGCCCCCTCTAATTTAAAGTTAATAATCACTCCAAGCTCTGTCATCTGTAAAGGAAAACCCTTGACTTGTCGTGCGCCTTTCTACATTTGGTAGATATTCGTTATTTCATTGTAATGTTGGATCTATTTTGAAAATACTTTCTGCCTTAAAGTCAAGATGTTCACATATGTTTTATGAACAGAGTGTTTTTCATTTCAACTTGTTATCTGTTGATCTCAAAAACTGTGTCAATATAATTAGGAATTAGTTAAAAGAATACTATTTCCTTTCGTTTTTTTTAATCCAAGCCCCAGTTTTGATTGCTGTATGGTCGAACTGTTAACCAATGGCGCCACCAGTCTCGTTTATTAAAATTATGTTATCCTAAACGTTCTGCTTAATTTGTAGGCTTTACCTAATTTCACAAAATGTAACAGATTTTCCTGATTCCGTCACCAGCCATAAAAAAAGTTGTATAACTGTTTAATTGGCAGTTTTGTCAGAAAGCTGGCTAAAATGGCTCTAACATATCCTATAGGATCGGTTCGAGGTCACATTAGGTGACCTTTTCAAATTTCTAAAGTTAACCCATTTTTACAACAAAAAGTAAATTAGAACACGTTGAAAATAAACCTTGACTTAGAAATCTTTTCTTTTTTGTCTCTCGTTTTGTTTCGGTTTAAATGTTAAATTTTTATTGTTTCAACAAAAAAAAACAGGTGTTAGTGACCAGTGCCACCGGTGTCATGAACATCCTTTGTGCTCCTAATTGCTAAAAAATGACCATAGATATAGCGAATGTTCACAGAAAGGTAACATGTAACAGATAACATATAGTCCTAACAGCAGTTTGTATAAGTGCTGTGCTGTGCTGTGCTGTGCTGTCCTGTCCTGTCCAGGCGTCATCCTACGCTCATTAATCTTACCCTGCCCTAAGGGGTGGTGAAGTTTACAGGGATTATCTAATTTATAATTTAGTTTTAGGATTTGATGCTAATAAATATGTAAAACAAACAAGTTTGTATATATCTAAGATTTTCATGGTAAAATTGGCACATTATTGTTCACTTTTTTTAAAATTTCCTGTGATGATAAGCCATATATCATATGGTAGGTAGTAAGAGCGCTATATAAATGCTAAGTTATTATTATTATTATTATTATTATTATTATTATTATTATTATTATTATTACAAGCATCTATAGGAGGAGCATTACTAGTATATTGCATGGGCTATATAGGAGAGCGTTGCGTCTAGCCCGAATGAGCACCCCGATGCTGGTCGGGTGTGTGCCCCCCCCCCCCGCCCCACCCAGACTCTATAGTATACATTCCCTGCATGGGATGGGTGCTGTTCTAAAAATTTACGCCAGTTCTACTGGTATTACCAAACATGTTCTGTCCTTGTTCTTAGCCATTTCTAACTCAACTTACAGGACCGTTATAAATACGGGTGTAAACCCCCTTTACGACCGTGTAACTGGTTAGAAGTTCCAGGAAATCTTTGATCTTTTAGCCATATCGAGATTTGTTGTGTTCTAAATGCAATAGATTTTACATTTTCTAACTTAGGATAGGTGTCACTTTGCGGGCCCTGTCTGAATATCTCTTTTTATGACGTGTGCCAGGCATGCACTGAAACTTGCTTCTCCTTAGTAAATATTACTCATAAATTGACAAATTAATTATAGAATAATTTGATAATTAATTCTACATCTGATTTCCAGTAGGAAATAAAATTCGTTGATATCAAACATAACTTCTGGTTTCTGTTTCAATGTAAAACTATGACTGGGATACTGTAAAATATTTTGGGTAGGTATAAGCTTATAAGAAGTTAAACGGACGAAACACAGGTTCTTCATTATAGTGTACTTTGTTTCTTTTATAAGATAATATCAGTGGAAAGTGCTTGCTAAAATAATAGGCCTAATCCTGAATAATATTTGTTTGTGGCTCTAGTCTTCTATAACCTCTGATATATGTATACAAAAACAAAAAGCACGTGTCAGATGCACCTGATATGACAAGGGCCTAACTAGTTAAAACGCCTCTATAGCCTGCTTGTGGTATGGTTACACTGTGTTTAGAACAAAATCTGACTTAGAACAGTTTCATAAAATAATAACAGTTAGAACAAGCTTAGGATGTTTCATAAATAGAGCCCAAGCAGGTGGGAGGATGCATGCAAAACAAGTAAAGGATCATTTTGTTATTATGTTTAAAATTACTGTTGTTGTAGAGGCTCTGCCCTTGTGACTCGTTTGTTGATGTGATAAACATGCATCCTTCCCGTAGCTTTTCGTTTTTACAACAAACAACAAACGCCAAACAACAACAATCCAAGAATAATTTTGTCTAACATGGCTGTGTTCTAAAAGCAATAGACTGTGAAAATTTGTCAAAACCTTATGGCCAATAGCAAAAAAAATGAAAAGCCCTACTAAACGGAGGACTGAACTCTGATTGACAAACAGTTATGAACAAAATTCTCGTAACAAATGTAGTATGCATAAAAGAATAAGAGGACGAGTTTGACTTTGAAACAACCATGCAGCCAGCTAAGGCCAAATTCATACAATACATTATGACACATACAGTTGAAATATTGTGTTGTTTCGGTTTAGGAAGTTACACATTATGATATCTGCTTTTATCTGTTGAAATGTATAAGATGATTTTGTAACAGAACATACTATGTGTGAATTAGAAACGTGGTAACTTATTTTCATTTCAGAACCCGATAGACACGTAGTTACAATTATTCATAGATAGGAACATACATTCTTTTATTTGGCACCATGACCTAAGATGACCCTTAAGGGTCATAATGACAATGTAATATTTTAATGTGTCTATATCTGTAAAATTAATGACTTTCAGTTAAGCTCACAGTTACAAAAATATTAATGTGCAAATAATAACAGTAACAATAAGCAGTGTGACATTTTCTAGTTTTATCAAAAGATTGAATAACGTGATTATATAGCTACTTATTGACGTTCAGCACGAATCAGGATTATAACCTTGGTCTTGACGGTCACATGACTTAAGAATTAGGCTGGTCCAGGACTATGTCTCTTGCAACACTTCCAGGCCGGGCTTATCCCATATCCAACCAGGATTAGCCCAAAGCCAGCCCCTATACCCCCAGGAACCACGGGGCACCCTGGCAGGCCATAACTACAAAAGAAAGTCAATATAAAGTTATGTCAAAATATACTTGATTTCCATTTTCGGCTTGCTGATAGTTAAGGAGGGGCTGGATTTATAAACCGTGACCGTGATGTTAGCATTTATATAGAGATATAATGCCCCTGATTGTGGCCCAAACGTATTACACCAGTATCTAAACGACCAAACATGCCATCTGTCGACCATCTACGGAACTAAATATACACTCACCTGGTTCGTTATCCTCGGGGGGGCAGGTGTAGGGGGCGGGTCTGTCGGTGAAGGAGGTGGGGATGGTGACCCTGGTGGTGGTGGTGCCCAGCACTGCTGGGCAGGCCATATTTACGTCTGGAAAAAAATATTGTTTTATCAGCCCACAGCTATAGGCATTTTTATCTGGAAAGAATTAAACTGTGATAAATTATTATTCAGAAAGCTGCTAGGTACTCTTGCGCTGGTACTGGAATTCTCCCGTAGGCCTAAAGATAGGGCTCCATTTTCTGTAGAAACATGGGAAATAAAATTGCTCAGATTACCCCAATCCAACGCATGTGCCGGGAACCAATGCTTAATAGTTAAAGAGGAATTAACTAAATTCCTGGGGTAATTTTCCATGTTGCAACCATTTTATGGTAATGTGGAGGTAAATCTCTGTTTAAAATATGATTGTATTTGCCTAGTCATTTCGGGCTTGTCCTCTAACGTGCCCGCCATCTGTAGGCGACTGCGATAACTGTAAGCTTATAGTTATTGCCCGTGTTGCCAACAGTGGTATTAAATATTTGGTGCAGGATTAACCAATTGACGATACAACTGCCACTGATAACGCATTAGGCCTACTAGTCTAATTAATTATAATTGAGGTTTATCAACCGCAACTATAGAGTACTCATGTGTGTGTGTGTGTGTGTGTGTGTGTGTGTGTGTGTGTGTGTGTGTGTGTGTGTGTGTGTGTGTGTGTGTGTGTGTGTGTGTGTACACGATAACTCAGTTAGGGATCATGCTAGGAAGTTAAAATTCAGCAGTTATGTTCATCTGCAGTCTATAAATAAAATGTTTCAATATCGTTACGCTTGAATGATTCTGGGAGGTGTAGGAGAGGTTATTACTTTTTGAGCATGGGTGCTATATTTCTCTGCTTTGGAACACTGTAAGAAGATAAAATTTAGTATATATGTTCATCAGACATTCATGTACACAAAGGGTAAACAATGTTACGCTCGAGTGATTTTATAACATGTTGAAAAAGTATTATACTCAGGGCGGGAGGGATCTATATCTCAGCTTTGGAATGCCATAGGAAGATGAAATTTAGAACATACCTTCATCAGACACTAATAAGCAACGTTTTTATGTTGTCATGGTTGAGTGATTTTGTGGTGTGTAGTACAAGCCTTTATATTTGGAGCAGTGAGGACAATATCTAAGGTTTAGAACATAATGTGAAGTTGAAATTCATTATGTGAACTCATCTGACAGTATAAACACAAGCTTTTCCTCTTGGGTGAGCTCAGAAAATGTTGGCAACTTGTTAATTTTCACAGAAAAAGTTCTATATCTCAGGCCCAAACCAGTTTGTGCAGTTGAAATGACAAGGTATGTTCACTGGACATATAAACATAAATAAAAAAGATGTTCATGCTTGAACGATTTCAATTAGTGGAAAATATATTAAGAATATGGGCGTATAACACGGTTTTGAAAAAATGAAACTGCAACTATGTTCTTTCTTAAAAACCCTTCTCTAGTTTGTTTAATAAGTTTTTTTCACATGAGATACTTCAAAGGTATAATCCAGATGATAATAAAGACAATTCGGTTTTGGCTGCAACTTCTAAAAAACAAACTCTATACTGTTGTGTATCTAGGTCCCTGCTATTCTCCCGGGCTACGACTGCTACTAACTGCTACTGCTACTGTCCCCGCTACTACTGCTGCTGCTACTGCTCTCCCCCCCTGGTTAAGGCTGCTACTGCCCCCCCCTGCTAAGACTGGTATCCCCCCCCCCCTGTTAAGACTGCTACTGCCCCCCTGCTAAGACTGCTACGGTTGCTGCTCCCTCTACCTCTACTGCTGTTCTGTCTGCCTGAAAACAAAAACACAATTCTATCACTGAATAAATAAGGCCAACTTTCCATGGCAACTAGGCATAACAAAAGGGCCACCACATACCTAGAGCCTAATCTTTTCTTGCAACACTTGCAGGCACGTGAGATGCAGCAGACCAGTATCACCAGCCCAAAGCTGGCCCCCATACCAGCCAGGAACCAGGGGGCACACTGGCAAGCCATAACTACAAAGAAAGTAAACATAATATTATGTCAAAAGAATAGGCCTACTTTGTTTCCATTTTTCGGTTTGCCCATCATGTGTGGTACTAAATTTGCACTCACCTGGCTCCTTATCCTCGGGGGGCCAGGTGTAGGGGGCGGGTCTGATCGTGGAGGCAGCGGGGGTGGTATTGGTGGTGACCACGACGGCTCCGGAGGTGGTATTGGTGGTGACCACGACGGCTCCGGAGGTGGCGCCCACTGGGCAGGCCATCCTTACCACTGAAAAAAAAATTGTTTTAAACCACAGGGAAAGAATTGATAAAAATTAAATACACTAAGCACGGGTGTGTCCCCGAAACCTGTGATAAATTATTCAGAAAGTTGCTAGTTAGATTAATGTTACCAAAAACAGCAAGGTAATTTGAGCCGCCATGGAAAAGATTTTACTTCAATGACGCATATGAAAAAGTGGGATCAAAGTTATCAGGATAGGGAAAAGTGGCTTACTTTCAACCAAAACCCAAGTTAGGCCATTTTTAGGCCGACCTAGCTAAAAATTTAGCGTTGATGGGGGGCACTAAGTCCTATGAATGTGCATAGATATGTATTACACCGTGTACATTCCTCCCATAATGCAATTTTTAGAAGCCAGACATTTTATACAGATAAGACAGACGACTGGTAAGATATGTTTATAATTTCGTAAGTGAGGCATTTATAATTACAAATGAAACAGTTAAATTTGAAAGAGGTGATAGATATTGTGCAATGTAGAAAACGATGAAGCTATTAAAATTAAACTAATGATTAACGTCCCTATCAGAGCCAAGGAAAAGCCAAGGGTTAATGTACCAGTATCTTCAAGTTATCATAATTATGACAAACAAAAGGATAAAACCTTTTTATCAAAGGTACTGTTGTGTAGGAAATACTGTGTAAGAATTCATCCAGAACTTGCAGAAAGGGACATATAAACATGTTATTCTTAGAAAGTAAACCCCCGCAGTTCACTGGCCATTTAAACAGTAACAGTATTGTAGGCTGCGTGCGTACAAGATCAAGGTCATAAGATCAAAGCCATCTTTGGTAGTAGCAGTCATCTCAGATCGTAGATTTAGCTGGGAGATCAGAATGTTCAAGGTCAAATATCAAGGTTATACACTCTCCATGAAATGTTTATATCTCTTATAAAATTGCCAACAGATCATTGTTTATGATTCAAACAAATGTTAATTAAAGGCCTATAGCCTACTGGAACCCACAATGGACAAATATTTAATGACACATCAAATGTGACCATACATTTCTAAGGTCGATGTCATGATGCAATCCCATATGCACTGAAAATGGGCCAGGGATGAATCTTTTCCACATATTCTCTAGATCTAAAATTTTATTTCCAAAATAGTTATTCTAATATTTTACTGGGGTCAAGGCTGCCTCATCCGAAGTTTCCCATGCGTTGATTTAGACAAGGCGCACTTCCACATTTGAGTAAGAGCAACTGAATTTCGGAAGGCGGAATTTCGGATGGCAGAATTTCGATTGAATTGACATAGTTTAGATAGATCTAATTTATTCTCCTTTACACACACACTTCTCTGCAGTTATTCACCCAGTACAAATAGCACCATATTTTCAAAAGGCAGTGCTATATATGTCATGGTTTTGTCGTATGTGTTTTGTTTCAATTTCCAATGATGTTGCCTTGCGTTGCGTTAGGTTGTTTAGGGTTTTTATTAGCTATATATATAACTGAGTGGAGGTTTTTAGCCGAAAGTACTTGGCTGCAAATTGAGCCAAGAACCAGACTAATTATAAGATTTGTTAAAGACAGATACTAGTAGGCCTATATAACTGTATCAGTTCTACTCAAAAAGGACATATATCATTCAATGAAATGATGTTTTATTGTTAGCAGGGTTCTGTTATTATTGTTGTTATTACCACCATCTTTATTATTATTATTATTATTGTTGTTGTTATTGTTATTATTATTATTGTTGTTGTTATTGTTATTATTATTATTATTGTTGTTATTATTATTGTTACCTCTAATTTAATTACGGCCTTTTTTCCGGACCTCTTGGAAAACAGCAGTACTCAATATTATTTATTTTTTCGCTAAATATGCCATTTTTCATACCTTTTTCATTTTCGGGGTCCAGCATGCAAGGGCACCTATCACAGACCACCGTGGTCAGGCGGCTCCTGTCCGGGGGCAGCCGCACGGCTTCCTCCCCCCCTGGCACAAACAGCGTGTCCACCAAACTCAATCTTTGTGCCCGTAAATCATTAATGGCACATCTAGCCTCTTTAAAATTAGCTATGAAACACACACTTTCAGCAGATTGCAAAAGAAAAAACAAACCGAATATTATGATGGCGGCCATGCTGACGATCACTTTGAACTGTTACTTATAATTAAACACACACATATCAATATCTTAATGTGATCTTAAAGTACGACACTGCCGTATCAAAGGTCATAATGAACTGTTGTGGAAATTAGGCCAACTCCCGCTGGATGGGGCAGAAATGGTTTTTGCAGGATAAAGCCATGATCCCAGGAAGTCCTGACAAGCCTTTAAAACAAATAAAACTGTTCTGGGGCTGGCTATTTATTAATTATACGGCCGTTTTTACTAGAACATCGTCACCAAACGCGCGGATCGACTGGTTGCTTCACATTTTGGTGTGATGTGTTTCACGTTTCCAAACGGGAAGCTTTCACATTTTGGCCTGTCCAATTGAAGCGCCGTCTGTAGGCAGACTCGTAAACGACAATAATAATCCTCTCTTAGACTGAATAGATTTGTGCATGAATGTAAATATGAATGTTATATGCTATTTGTTGCAAAAAAATTTGGAATTTATACTGTAAATAATATGGCCCTAATTTAAGTGAAATTCAAAACATTGCAACCTCACTGATTTTTGCTGTGTTTTTTTGCCGCATCTCAAACTGTAGTGGGCTATACCAGAAGAAAACAGACCAGTTTGATCCCGTTCTTCCCTTCAAAAGATAGAACAATGGTGGTTTTATAAAACCAGGAGTAGCCTAGGCTGTGATTTTTTCCTTATCCATCTAAGTATCAAATCATCAAATTTGCATAAAATTTTATACTCTAAATAACTTAGAACTCTATTTTGGCCAATGTTGAAATTAGATTAGTTTTGCAAACATGCACGCGCCTTCAAAACGGCGTTGCCATACCCACTCCCAGCCCCTGCCCGTTTCCCCAGACACCACACACCACTGCGCGCCATAGCATGGCAAGGCTTGTGGCGTTAGGGCCACCACAGGCTCTTTAACTTTACTGTATATCTCACAGGCAACCGCGGCCTATTTTACAAGCAGCACGGAAGGCCTACATCAATATATAATGCTGGAAGGTTAAAGTGTGGTGCATGGTGTCTGGGAAAAGTTTGCATGTAAAAACTTACCCACACTTTAGCGGACCGTGGTGTGTGGTGTCTGGCCAAAAAGCCTGGGGTTGGAGGGTGGGCGTAAAGTAAGCACGCGTTTGTATACAGCCACAAACCTACCAATACTCTTGTGAGGTGTGGTGTGTGGTGTCTGGCCAAAAAGACAGGGGTACACAGACGTTGTACCGGGTAGGATAGGAGAGCTCAGGTAACAGTTGCAAACCAGATTAATGTCGATAAAACTGACGATGACAATGAGCAAAATCACTGAAATTAAGTTTAAAAGTTGAAATGTAGCGAAACTAAAAACTATTTAAAAAATTATTTTACAATATATAAAGATGGGCTATTCAACAAAACATTAATATTGTCTCCCTTACCTGTTTCTTTGCACTGGTTGTTGTAACCCAATAATCATATTTTCAACCTAAAACGAGACAAATGGCTAGGATTTTGCTCTCAACTGTTTCTAAAAATAAACATATTTCTCTGCCATTGAAACTGGACCAGTGTATGAAGAAGTTGATTTATTGGTGGCGCCCCCTGCCCCTTGATAGGCCTATCGTTGGCATAATTAATATTCAGATAATCTGAATGGGGAATCTGATTTGTGAAAGCCTAAACCTATACTGGTAATACAGTAGAACGCAGTAATGTTCCTGTATTTTTTATTTATTAAACGGAAAAAGGCAATTTTCCCTGCAAAGGGAATCTTAGGCACTGAAAATTAGTAGCAGGTTTTCTTGTATGATACCTATAAATGGGTTATTTATGGGCCTACAATCACCAATCACCATTTACGTAGCTAATTTTGTCTGTTTTCCGAAATAATCGTAAAGTGGATCATTTTCAAAAGAGTGTAAATCTTAAGGTTGTATAAATCAGTCAGTAATTAAGGATTGGCTCAAAATGTTACCACTGGATATTATCTCACTATATATGTAACAGTATTTCCTATCGGACATAAATAAAATGAAATGAAACGGTTTGTGGTTGAATTTTAAAAGGCAATTCTAGGCTCTTGTTGTACTTTTGAAATAATAGGGCCTCAATGTTTGGTTGAAATTGCAAAACAACGCAACGCCACTGATTTTTTGCCTGGTTTTGACGCATTCCAACCAGTGGGCTATACCAGGGAAAAAACAGACGAGTTTGACCGTTTTTTTTCATCTTCAAACGACACAAAAGGAGTGGTGGGCTATTTCACAAAAAACTTTCTTACCTTATCCAAGTTTCTACAAAAAACAGCAGTCTCTAGTGCCTACTTAGTTTCACTAAATTGAAGGCTACCCTTCTAACACATCTTTTTAATATTTGTTCTACCCGTATATCAGATTAAAAAGGCCTGCACGATCACAATGGCAGAGTGTATAACACTTGCTATACTTCCAGTTTTCCAGGTATTTTAGGGGCTAAGTTCCTATGTACTGTATTCTAAAGGCCTGGCAGGCAAGTTAGCCTGCATGGTACCAAGGCTTGCCGAGTTCCAAAATCGAACAAATAATCCTGTAATAAAAGTTATACAGAATTGGGGTCAGATAATGTAATAAACTAGAGACACATCGGTAGATGGGAATAGGTGTCTTGGGGCCTAATTAATAATAACTGTAAGTGTGTGTCTATCAGTCAGCCTTTCTGAGATATTGCACCTCAAAACTATGGTAAATTTACCATACGGGACCTATTGTGAACTTCAAGGTGACTGTGGGTCAAAGGCCATGGTGTCAAATAAAATGGTATATATGAATTCCTACTTATGAATAATTGTAACTAAGGACTATCTGGTTCTGTTAATGAGAAATGGCAGTGCTATTGTTTTTATAACCATTGTGACAGTTTTCAAAGACATTTTTACCTATATTTTTGTGGCCAGTATCACGTTTTGGAATTAAGCATTTAAAGATGATGTCAAGGAT